>NZ_LJOU01000159.1:0-7960 GCF_001672085.1 Anabaena sp. AL93
TACTGCTTGGGAAAATTTAATCAAGGCTTCTAATTCACTGGAGATCAGCGTCAGTGAGTTAATTGAAAGAGTGGGTAGAAATATGTATGGCAATATCAAGAAAGATGACTGTGACTAAAGTCACACGAGCCGC
The DNA here is from genome assembly GCF_001672085.1 of Anabaena sp. AL93. NCBI lineage: Bacteria > Bacillati > Cyanobacteriota > Cyanophyceae > Nostocales > Nostocaceae > Anabaena > Anabaena sp. AL93. The sequence goes on from NZ_LJOU01000159.1 coordinate 134, forward strand.
TTATATCTCAGGGCTAAAGCCGCTGAGTTTTACGCTTACCGGCTGTTCCTATAAAATTGAAGAATAATCAAAAGTCAAGGTTAGAACTGAACTTAGCTCCAACCTTGCTATTTGTAAATTCATAATTTAGGCAATTCTCATAGCAATAGCGATCGCACCTTCGAGTTCATCCTGTAGTAAAGTTGTGAGGATAAACACCTCCTGCACCGTCTTACCTTGACGAGCAATGATTTTATAGCCACCACGAATCGGTACAGACACCCGCAACTGCATTTTTGGTGCATGACCCTTAGCTCTACCAATCACCGCGGGTGTCACAGTTCCAATACCATGCTGTTGACACAAACGTTCTAAAATGGGAATTAGACCAGGAATATGGGTAGAGTGATTCCAAACAAGTCTACCATCAGTAGGTTTTGACATAATTAGGCTGCTTCCAGGGGAGCCATTGTCAACCCAGCCCGACGAAGTTGTTGGTGGTATAATTCTGCTGGTTCTTGGGGACCGGTCCAAACAATCGCTTGTCCTTCATAGTGTACCTGATTAGTGAGATCCCAAGCGCGATCGCCCGACATCCCCGGAATATACTTCATCAAACACTCAGCCACGTGCTGGAAAGTATTGAAATCATCATTCAACACAATCACCTTATAATTAGGATAGGTTTTCCGAGTCACTTGATTAACCCGGTCAGGTGTCACAGTTGGTGCTGAAGCCATACTGTACACATCTGCAATTCTTGTCACCATAGAAAAATGAGCCAAAAACGACATTGTAAAAACTGACATTACAAATAACCAGTTTAATCCATTGCTGGCTGAGTGAGAAAGTAGGGGCGCAGGGCCTGCGCCCAATTTACTACCGCCAATCATCCCAACTTTCATTAAAAATAGAAGTATCAGGAAAAGCCGTAGGATTCCCATTCGCCTCCAACAACTTTCTTAAAATTTGTAATTGTGGTTCTTGTTGAGGTAAATCATCAACCAATTGATATGGTGCGATTCCTTCTTTTAGTGCAAAACTCGCCACAGTTCCCGCAGCCGCACCAGAAGACCATTCAAAAGAATGAACCCGATAAGCCGCCGCCGCAATATGACTAGTAGCAATACTTTTTCCCCCTACCAATAAATTATCAATTTTTTGGGGAATCATTGCCCGCAAAGCAATTTGAAAAGGATAAGCAAGTCCTGCACCCCGCCTTTCTCCAGCACGTTCCTGATTACCAGGTGCTTCCACCGGACTTTTTGCCATACAAGGATGAAAATCTATGGCATAATGACCAATACCCACAGCATCAGGGTAAATTGTCGAACGACTCCGGCGAATAACTTTTTCTGGAGGAATTTCCCCACTAATTACAGATGTCGCCTCCAAACCAGCCACAGTTGCTTTTAGATTGCCATACATATTTGCTGGCAAAGTTTTCCGATAATATTCATCATTATAATTACGCCGAGAAATATCAACTTCCCAAATACCAAAACCTTCCGGTTGTCCCCAACTTGGACGACCAATAATCCGTCTTCCTTCCCGCATATAAGGGTATTTAGATAAACCATGAACCGTCCCCATAGGCGAATCTAAACCTGTTAAGAAACGGATATTTGTTTGCGGTTTTTTCACACCATTACCCAACTGAGAATCTGTAGTTCCCCCATACAACCAATAAAAATAGGAAAATGCTTTTTCTTCAGCTTTACGCAAAGTTTCTGTGCGTAGTCCACCTTGCCAACCTCCAGATTTTAACTGTCCAGAATTTTCTAATTGTTGCCGAGAATAAATAAGATTATCCGCCGCCGTTCCTGGACGGTAATCATTTCCCCAAGTCCAGTTTTGCATAGAAATATCCCCCGGTGTTGATGAAGTAAATTTCACACCATTGAATGTAGTTACTTGGCCTTTTTGCGGACTCCAAATTCGGCGATAGGTAAATACTAAATCAAAGTTTGCTAATCGTTTTAATTCATAACTAAAATATGGTGAATATTGTAAATAGAATGGCGGCATTATTTGGGTCTGGTGATCTTTTGTAGCCTCCATTGCAAAGGTATAAGTGAAACCTTGAGGACAATAAGGATAATTTATCGTGCTAGAAGATGAAGGTTCAAGATAGGAACGGGCATCAATTCCTAGACGATAAGGGACATCTGCTAAAGCAATAATTTCTCCAGTTTCACTTGTATCTACAACGTACCATTTTCCAGGATTATTTTGAGATGTTTTAGGCAGAAAACGAATAATAGTTTTACTCAATTGTGATGAGTTTTGATAACTATAAGCATCTTCAATAGTTTGAGATAAAGGATAAGTATTTAAAGGGAGTTGATTTTTTGCTGGTTGATGTTGAATTGCTATGGCATTATTAATAATTTTGCCATCTTTGCTAATTTCTAAATCTTTAATTACTGTATTCGGAAACCATTGTAATTTCCCTCTACCTTTTTTTTCCGCATCTTTGAGCATTTGTGTCATGATATTGTGAGCATCATGAGGCAGAAAACAGGAGTCACTTACCCAACAATCACCAGGATTAAGTTTGCCATATTTCCGTTCAATGCGGTTTCTTAATTCGGAATAACCGCGAGAATAGAATTGTTTAGCTCGTTGAGTTGGTCTTTCGTCTAATGCAGATGTCCCTTGGGAGGAGATTTGTCCCCCCAACCAGTCAGTTATTTCTGTTAAACAAACTGTGCGTCCTGCGAGTAACCCTTCGTAAGCTGTAGCAACTCCAGAGAGTCCACCACCCACAATGAGAAGCTCACAGTTGACGGTCTTATCCGGGGTACGTAGAGGGGTAGCGGTCACGGGATATAGCGTGATTAAGGTGGTAAATAGGCTAAAGCTGATGAATGATTGCAAGCCTTTTTTGTATCTACGTCTCATGGTTTTTGCACTCTGTACACTACTACGTCAAATTGTAGACGGTAGCGCCGGGGAAAGGTTCTTTGCAACTTGTTCCTTGTAAGTTACAGTATAATCAATGGGTATCTCCAGAAATTAAATATGCGTACCCTAGAACCCTTGTATACTAAACACGGTTCAGACATGGACTTTTACAAAATTACGAAAAACCTCAAGTCGTCTCATTCCCAGTCTCTGACTGGGAATGAATTCTAGAAGGCTCTGCCTTCAATGATATTAGAGGCAGAGCCTCATCAACTGCATTCCTAGTCAGAGACTAGGAACGAGATGTGGTAGGGATTTGAGCTTAAGTTGACACATATCAGCTTTTGGTTGACCCCTACTACACATCTGGGTTCTTTGTCATTTGGCAAAAGTTTAAATCTCACCCGTGTTTAGTATAGAGAGGTTCCATGGGTAGGGATTCTCGGCTCTACATTCTTTTCTGGAGATGTCTAATCTTTTAATTACACCTAAGTAGGTGAACAGAAAAATTTAAAGGTATGTGAAGAAAAGTAAAATCACTCAAAACTCTGTTCCCAGTTAAGAGTTCCCTGTTCCCTTGCCCCAACGACAATTTTTAACGCCCACCTACTTATCGGCAGCATATTTATTAGCACTCATTTTTCCAACACTTAGACTTGTTCATGATCAGTTGAATAAGTCGTATAAGTGCCTTTAGTAACATTTCATGAATATTCCAAACTCTACCATAACTTTGAAAAATAAACTTGTATGAGCAGTAAACAAACTACAAATTTTGTTCAAGGAGACTTATTTTCTGGGTTTGATGCTATTGGTCATACAGCGACTAATAACACAAGGAAACAAATACTATCTTTACCAGATGGGGAAGTTACTTTTTACCCTAATTTCTTCACAAAGCAAGAGAGCGATGACTTTTTTCAAGTTCTGCATAGTGATATTAAATGGCGACAAGATAGAATGAATATCTATGGTAAGGTAGTAGATGTACCAAGAAAGACAGCTTGGTATGGAAATAAAGGTAATTCATATAAATTTTCAGGTATTCATTTCGATCCTGAACCTTGGACACCAACTTTGCTACTAATAAAAGAGCAAATTGAGAGAATTGTAGAATCTCAATTCAATAGCGTTTTGCTCAATCTTTATCGTGATGGAAAAGATGGAATGTCTTGGCATACAGATGCGGAAAAAGAGCTAGGTAAAAATCCTGTGATTGCTTCTGTTAATTTTGGTGGTACGAGAAGGTTTATGTTTAGGCATAAGAACAACAAAGATTTGAAAGCAGAAGTTGAGTTAACACATGGTAGTTTTCTATTAATGGCTGGTACAACGCAGCATTTTTGGCAGCATCAAATTCCTAAGACATTGAAGAAAGTTGAACCTAGAATAAACTTGACTTTCAGGATAATTGTTCCTGTCTAATGATGTAGTTTATCAATAGTTTTAGAGTGCGTTATACTCTAGCTAATGCACTATCTTTACAATGAAATTAAAATGGTTGATGGCTAAATGGTATTTATCCATAATTCCATCCTCCACCCAAATCTGTTAATATCAAAAAACCCCATAGAAATCCAGTCACCCTACAACAATCATCTATCATAGATGGCATATAAGCACACCGCTGTCAATACTAACCACCGGATAGGGAAAATAGTGATGAAGAACAAAAACCCCTTATACTCAAATCTAGCTTTAAAAAGCGCCATTTTCTTGTCACCCTTGCTGCTATCAACGGCTTTTATCAGTGGGTATCTTGTACCATCTGCTACGGCTCAGGTACTATCAAATCAGGAACGGGAAGAATTAGCACGACTGCGACAAGAAACCCGCACTCAAAAACAAGTCCAATCTGATTTTGAACGAGCTTTTACTCGCACGAATACCTTACTCAATATCTGGTTGACTATTTTAAGTTTATTTCCTGTGGCTTTAATTGCCATATTATGGTTTTTTCGTCGAGCCGTAATTCGGGAAATTGGAGAAAGAGCAATGCAGCAGATTCAAGGAATTGAAAATTTGCAAACTCAATTAACTACAGTTCAAGCAGAAGCAAAACAACTGATTCAAAAATCTAAAAACACTACTCAAGAATTAGCACAGGAAGTTAATGCTCTTAAACAAAAAATTCAAGGTGAAGAAGAAAATTTATCTATTCTTTTATCTGATTTACCCAAGTCAAAACAAGAGTTTTTAACAGCTTTGGAAATTGAAGTTAAATCTGCTCAAGAGAATATCAGTAATTTAGAGTTTAGATTAAATACTCAACTAGAACAATTAACTTTATCTGCTCAACAGCAAAAAATTACAATTGACAATATCAAAAAGTTAGAATTTGAGTTATTTTCTCAATTTACCCAACTCAAATCAGAAGTGGAAAATCAAAAAGATATTGCTATTAGTGATATTGAAAAATCTCGCGCTGGTTTAATATCTCAATTTCAAGGGTTAGAGTCAGAAACTCAACAAGAGAAATTTCATATTGTTGAGAACTTAGCAAAACTACAATCAGAATTTAATAATGAATTATCTCAATTTGAATTAGATGTTAAAACTCAAAAAGATATAGTTCTAGGTAATATCGAAACCCTTAATAATATATTTAAATCAGACATTACTGAATTAAAAACTGATATCCAAGTTCAAAAATATCAATTGCTTGAAGATTTAGCTGTATTACAAAGCGAATTTTCTCACCAACTAAGAGAATTACAAAATACAGCTATTCAACGACAACAGCAAATAATTGAGAATCTAGAAAAATCTGGAGGAGAATTTACATCTCAGTTTTCAGATTTACAAAATGATGTGCAAAAACAGCAAGTTACTGTTCTAGAAAATCTGCAAAACTTAGAAATTGAATTTTCTCACCAACTAAGAGAATTACAAAATACAGCTATTCAACGACAACAGCAAATAATTGAGAATCTAGAAAAATCTGGAGGAGAATTTACATCTCAGTTTTCAGATTTACAAAATGATGTGCAAAAACAGCAAGTTACTGTTCTAGAAAATCTGCAAAACTTAGAAATTGAATTTTCTCACCAACTAAGAGAATTACAACATACAGCTATTCAACGACAACAGCAACTAATTGAGAATCTGGAAAAATCTGGAGGAGAATTTACATCTCAGTTTTCAGATTTACAAAATGATGTGCAAAAACAGCAAGTTACTGTTCTAGAAAATCTGCAAAACTTAGAAATTGATGCTCAACAACGTAAAGAGATAATTCTCAAAGAATTAGCAGAAATTACACCTACAATATTACCAGCAATAGAACAAAAATCAGAATCATTACAACCAGAAATTTCTATTGATGATTATATCAAACAGGCAGAAGTGCTATTTTTAGAAAAACGCCATGAAGATGCTTTAGCTATTTATGAACAACTCATTAAAATTCAACCAGAAAATCCAGAAAATTGGTTAAAACGGGGGATAATTCTCAATAGATTAAAACGCTACAAAGATGCTATAGCCTCCTATAATCAAGCTATCAAAATTAATCCTGAATATCATCAAGCTTGGTGTGATATTGGTGTGGCTTGTGGAAATTTAGGAAAACATCAAGAGGCATTTAACTGTTTTGATAAAGCTACTAAAATCAAACCTGATGATGGGGTTGCTTGGGTAAATCGTGGTTTATCTTTGCTAGAATTAGAACGTTGTGAAGATGCAGTTGCTTCTTTTGATAAAGCTTTAGAATTTCAACCCAACTCTCCCAAAATTTGGGATAAACGGGGTTACACATTGGTAATGTTGGGAGAAGATGATCAAGCAATTATCAGTTTTGATAAAGCACTAGAAATCAAACCTGATTATTCTAGTGCTTATTACAACAAAGCTGCCTGTTATGCACTACAAAGAAAAATTGAATTAGCTTTAGAAAATCTGCAAAAAGCTATTGAATTTAATCCCAGTTATCGAGAAGATGCTGTAAATGATATTGACTTTGATGAGATTAAAAATGATCCAGGTTTCCAAACATTAATTAAGAGTTGATGTGAGGAAACCCTCCAAAACTTGCCCTCAAGGGTTTTTAGCCTATTTTCTTATCATTAATAACATTGCCAGGTTGAATATCACTTTTTCGTCAATTTGTCAATAGGAAATTTTTGCGATCGCTCAAATTAGATTATTTCTGAGCAAATTCATGGCTAAAATTGTTTAGAGACTTCCAAATAAAAAAATGTCCCAAAACTGATGCAAAAATTCTCTCTCTGTGTACTCTGTGCCTCTGTGGTTCGTTTCTTGGGATAATTTATTTCTTGGAAGTCTCTTAAGGAATAGCTATTAATTTTGTAAAGTTTTGTATTAGCCTGGGAAAATGATTTCTGAACCTACTGTCAATCAAGGGTTTGAGACTAACATCTTCTGAAAAATCTAAAATTGACAATAGTAACCCAATTATGAAATTCTCTGAAATTATAGCAAATCGCTGAAAGTATAGCAACCTCGTTGATAAATAGAAAAGATTCTCAACTAATTATTAAGGAAATATAAAGGCAAATTGCTAAAAGTTATAAATATCAAAAGTATTATTGATTTTCTATAATTTAAGCTAATCATACAGCCATTATGAATAATATATCTGATAAATAGCATCTAGGATAAAACTAAGAGTAAGTAGGTGAACACAATAAAACCAAACTGTGTAAAGAAACGTAAAATCGCCCAAACCCTCTTCACTCTTGCCTATTGCCTCTTGCCTTTTGCCTTGCCATAACGACAATTTTCAACGCCAACCTACTTATATTATTAGATTAAGTAGGTGAACACAATAAAACCAAACTGTGTAAAGAAACGTAAAATCGCCCAAACCCTCTTCACTCTTGCCTATTGCCTCTTGCCTTTTGCCTTGCCATAACGACAATTTTCAACGCCAACCTACTTATATTATTAGATTAAGTAGGTGAACACAATAAAACCAAACTG
>NZ_LJOU01000160.1:0-7947 GCF_001672085.1 Anabaena sp. AL93
TGTGGGTATCACGAACACGCCGATATTGGTGCTGCCAAAACAATTAGAGATAGAGCTTTCAAAACTTGTATTGAGCGAAGTCGAAATATAGTACGTGGGGACTCCGCGAAACTTGCTGTTTAACAGCTAAACGCCCAAAAGATGAGCCAGTGCGGTATTGGGGTCTCTCCAAGTAAAGCAACTAGCAGTATCAGCACGCACTTTTGTGCAAACGTGTTGAGTTTGGGAACCTGTGCAAACAGGATATTAGGATTGCAAAATTTTAAGAATCTCAGTGGCTTCAGCCCTGAGAGTGTCAAGAACTGCAAACTTATGTAACGGTAAACTCAAAATACAAGAAAATGTTAAGAAATATGACAAAGCTGTAGTAATTCTTAAAGTCATCATTACAGCGTCCCAGTCAAATAAAAATACTTTTTCTATCCCAAAAGCAACGCAATAAACTAACCAGTAAGCAAAGCTCATTCTTAAGAGACTTTCTTCTGTTTCTTGAAAATCATCTATGGCTTGATTATCATCCTTTAATAACCATAGACCGACAATACAAGCGATTGAGGAAATAGCCACCACAAATTCATGGCAACATAAATTCACTGTAGGCATTGATTTTTGTCTCCATTTCCAATGTTTTTATATTCCTATGGAAATTTAGTTTAAAGGAATATGCTGGAGAGTTGTACAAAATAGTTACAAACTGCAATCCCTCAACAAGTTTCTTCACAAATCCCAATACCTGAAAAGTCATGATTGCTGTATCAAATGTTTTACCCCTCCCTAACCCTCCCCTTATAAAGGGGAGGGAACTAAGTAGGTTGGCGTTGAAAATTATCGTTATAGCAAGGCAAGAGTAAAGAAGTTTTCAGCGATTTTACGTTTCTTTACACAGTTTGATTTTATTGTGTTCACTTACTTACGTTGTTATTGCGGCATTTTCTGACAAAAATCTCATCATATTGATGTCAGTCATCTAACTTAGGGTTAATTTAAAATATCTAACTTAGGATTAATTAAATTACTTTGACTAAAGCATAAGCTGGTTATAGCAGGTTAATTCCAACTATGTTATTTTGGAGATATTAAGATAATGTTGCAAGAAAATTTTACGACTTCTCAGAAGGGAATAGATGCTTCTTTAATTGGTTTTGATGAAAGTTGTTTATCGGAATTAAGTTCGGAACAAGCCTCTAATATTGTTGGAGGATTTACACTTAAAAATAATACAGAAGCACCAAGGATTTTCTATAATTTTGGGGAGAAGTCACCCCTCAAACAACAAACTTTACAACCAGGAGAGAGCGGTACTTATCCCGGAGAGTTTATTTTGTATAATTCTTCGGCATCAAAACCCGGAATTAGTCCAGCAGTATTCAAAGCAGACCCTTCCGGTTCATTTAGTCTAAATCAATCAGGAACTAAGATAATTCCTACTGATCTTAGTTCTTCTAATGGAAGTACAGATTGCTAAAAAAGCCTGTAAATAAATTTTGAATAAACAGCCTCTAGAACTTAATCTGGAGGTTTTATTTATAAGTAGTTTGGTCATTGGTTATTGGTCATTGGTCATTGGTCATTGGTCATTGGTCATTGGTGAAAACGATTCTTCTTTCTTCTTTCTTCTTTCTTCCTTCCTCCTGACTCCTGACTCCTGACTCCTGACTCCTGCTAAACTACTTCACAAGAATGAACTAAAGGTAATAATGGACCTATTTGTTCTTGTCCATTTATAGCTAAATCACTATGACATAAATACAATTTATCAGACACCCGCGCCAGTAAATCGGTGACAATTTTTTGTAATCTTTGTGCTTCGGCTAGTTGTTCATCTGCGGCTGTCCAAGGTTGTCCTAACCTATCTCGTAAAAATAAAGTAGCACCAAATAAAGTAGCTGCACCACCTTTTGCCCACAGTGGTGAACCAATATCTAACCAAAAATGCCAACGGTGATGTTTACGACTTGCACGATACTGAAAGATGGTTGCTAAAGTTACGGCTTTTCTACTGCTACCGATAGGACGGATAGGATAGGGATTTGCAGTAATTGTTCCTCGTCGCAGCAGTTGAATAAATATCGCTATCGCCACGCTATCGCTATCACTAATGGTAATACTAAGGGTTTCTGGTGTATGCAGTGAAAGTAATAGAGTATCATTTTGTTTTAAGCGGGCATCTACTTCCCAATAATGTTGAGCGGTTTCTATTAATTCTCTTAATGCTGCTAATTCTTGATATGAAGGGTTTTTATCCTTACACACAAACTCTTGAATGGCTTTGTAGAGGAGAAAAATGGGGGTGAGGAGAAGTCCCTGGTGATATTCCTCTCTCTGTTTGCCAATCCATTGTAATATATCTTCATAGGCCTGAGTGGCAATATAGCCAATTCTATCCCAGCGTTCAAAGGTTTTCACTGGTAATAAATTGGGTGTGTCGGGGTGGGGAACGAAACAAGCATCAGCGATTAACCCAGCCCGCACCGGATCTATTTGAGAATGATGGAATTCTTTTTCCTGCCCATTTTGGGTTTGATATTGACTCAAAACCACCAACATTTCCGCCACTGCATCCCTATCTACTAACCGCCCCAAACCGGGGTAAACTAGAGCCATGAGGGTAAGTAATGCTCTCACCACTGAAGAACTGATTAAGGGGCGTTGTTCGTTGAGAGATTCTACCTCGATATTTTGTTTAGTTAATATTTCTACTAGAGTATAACGAGCGATCGCATCTAAACCCGGTGCAATAATTACTACTTCATCCGCCGCTACTTCCCCTGACTGCACCCCATCAATAATGATCTCGGCTGTTTGGCGTAATAATTGGGCGCGGGAATTAGTTTGAATAGGCTTGACACAACTGGGTAAACTCAACATCGTCATTGGCTGTGTTACCAATTCTACCATTTGCTCAGTCAAAGAATATCCCAAACTATTTACAGGTGGTGAAGTTAAAGTTTCTACTTGACAACGCCCAGATAATTGGTATAAATACTCAGGATCTGCACCTAAACCCCAGCGGACAGCCCCATGAGGATTATAGCTAAAAGCCCCCACAGCACCAGCATCTAACAAAAATGCAAATAAGTTAGCAGCGATCGCCGGATAATCATCCACATCATCTGCTATGATCCCTTGATAACGGTGTTTTAAATGCTGTTGATAGCTACCATCAGGTAATAATTTTTGGTGATACAATTCGGTAATTAGTGCATAAGTCAATAAACCTGTTTCTAAACACCAATTTCGCCAATTTAGTAGTAAAAAACCCAAAAAATCCGGCTCTAAATTGATAGAATTATCCTCTAAACCACTTTGTAATATCTGGGGAATATCTTCACAGGATACACCGCTATAAGCTGCCAACTGCCATAAATCTAGAATCCTTCTGACCAAACGATTCTCATTCATCCCTACACGCCGCAAAACTTCTGAATTTAACTGAGAACTCCAGAGTTTCGTCGCCAACTCTTGTTCCGTTTCGGGACGTAATCTAACCGGAAATTGTGCTTTTATTGACAATGAATCAATTAGCAACGGCCAAAACAAAATTACCTCATCTTGGAAAAAACCTAAAGCCGTTTTGACACGAATAGGATATTTTCCCAGTGTTAAAGTAGTAACTCTATCAGCTAATTCCCTGCGATTATCATCATTAGCAGCTAACAATAAAATACCTGGTTCTTTTTGGTGTAAATTTAAATTTTGATCTATAGATTGGGTTTGAGAATTGTGAAGATTTTTATTATAAAATGAACCGGAAACTTGATTATTAACTTGCAACCAAGCATCAAAATAGCTGACCAAGCGAGTAGTTTTACCACTACGACTAGTACCAAAAATCCAAAGAGAATCAGAAATCATGGTTTTTGCGTTAACTTAAGTTTAAGAATTTAGTAGATAATCCCAAATAATCGTCTCGATGAAAAGTACCGTGTCTAGCCAAAAAATATACCCCTTTTTATTGTCTGCTTACAGATGGTATCTACTGACACCAGAACGTTCTTTAAGTACAGCTTATCAAGCAGCTATAAAAATTAAGGAAATTGAAGATCAACACTTTAATGGTAACAAAATAGACTTCGAGTTTACCATACACAGTGCCAGTGTCATGGATTATTTTCAAGGAGATTTGCAAAAGTTATTAAAAACTGTGCAAATGCGGCTGACAGAATTTAAAGCTAGTCGGTGGTTTGCGAATGAAGCTAAACAAAAAGCTGCCCTAAAATTGGGTATAGAATATTCTAGCCCCGCATTAATTTTAGAGAAACTAGAATTCATTGATCAAGTTACCTCCAAATATACTAATAATGATATAGATACAAATTATAACAACTCCAACTCTTCACCTGTTGTACCAGCCACAGATTTAGTTAATTCCCAACAATTTATTCCTAAAACATCAAATCAAGCCAACAAAAATACACCGAAAGGAAAAACTAATACAACAGGTATTTTACCACGGTCAATTTTAAGCACAATCACTCGCCTACAGGTAGAATTAGATCCAGAATCTGAACAAAATGTAGTTCAAAATTTTCGGAAAGCTCAACAAAGAAGTATTATCTCAATTCGGTTTATACTTTTACTAATTATCGTTCCTCTTCTAACTCATCAATTATCCAAGGCTTTAATTGTTGGTCCATTGGTAGAACATTTTCGCCATGATAAAACAGTAGAAGTTTTCCTAAATGGAGAAATGGAAGAAGAAGGATTATTAGCATTACAAAGGTTTGAAGAAAGAATCAAATTTGAAGCCTTAATTAGTAATGCACCTGCGCTTGGGGCTGAAGAATTAGAACTCAAAATAAAGAAGAAAGCAGAGGAAGTCAAAGAGGAATTTCGTAAAGAAAGTGATAATGCTATTAAAAATGTATTTGCTGATATTTTCGCAGTAATTACCTTCACCATCTTATTACTTGTTAGTAAGCGTTCTATCGCAGTCCTCAAAGAATTTTTTGATAACGTAGTTTATGGTTTAAGTGATAGTGCTAAAGCATTTATTATCATTTTATTTACCGATGTTTTTGTCGGTTTCCACTCTCCTCACGGTTGGGAAGTTCTCTTAGAAGGAATATCACGACATTGGGGATTACCAGCCAATCGTGATTTTATTTTCTTATTTATTGCCACATTTCCCGTAATTTTAGATACGATCTTCAAATATTGGATTTTCCGTTACTTGAATCGGATTTCACCTTCTGCCGTTGCTACCTACCATAACATGAATGAATAGCCAGCATTTTGCCAACATTACTATTAGCTTACCAATATTTATGGCTAGTTCCGTAATTTCCAACTCTTACTCTCTGTGCCTCTGCGCCTCTGCGTGCAGTAAAATCATTCTTTTAATCAGCATTAAGATGAAGCTGCGTAGAATAATATTTTCAGGGTAAGTAGGTGAACACAATAAAACCAAACTGTGTAAAGAAAAGTAAAATCGCCCAAACCCTCTTCACTCTTGCCTCTTGCCTTTTGCCTTGCCATAACGACAATTTTCAACGCCAACCTACTTAATTGACCGCAGATAAACAGATTGTTGATATCTGACGCACCTTACCAATGTGCCAGTTGCGTAAATTGTCAAATTAGTTAATTTTTTAATACAAAAATACATAAGTCTTTACAAAAAACATCTTGTTTATACCATACTGTTCAGGGTATATTCCAATAGAGCCGTTGCGGTTTAGTAGCAGATTTACACACTCTGGGCAAATATACAACCAAAAGTTGAGCATCTATGGATATATCTAATGTTCGTGACGACTCCAATTCACCACTTGTCACTTCTAGTATATTGAGTAACGACTTTTTACCCGTAAACCCGTTAGATAAAAATTCCCATTCATTCATTCATTCATTCATTCATTCAGAATTTGATTCCCTTGCTACTATTACACCAACCCAATATCTGAATCAAGAAATTCTCCCAATTACACAAATAGCACTACAAAAATTTTCCAATTCCTCTGAGTTCTCAAATAATATAGAATTAGCTTTTGGCTATGGTTGCAATGTTGAATTGGCACATCAAATAGTTGACAATTTAGCCAGTGGTCAAGAAATTCCCGATATTCAAATTATCCCTCAATCTCAATTAAAAGCTGATGGAGCTTTTGGCAATAATACTATTTATATTTCTCAAGATTTACTTAACCCACAACAATCTAATCCTACTCAAGTTGTCAATGTCCTGTTAGAAGAAATGGGACATTATCTAGATTCGCAAATAAATATTCAAGATGCTCCCGGAGATGAAGGCGCAATTTTTGCTAAACTCGTTCAAAATCAACCTTTAGCACCAGGAGAACTAATAACATTAAAAGCGGAAGATGATCATGGTATCTTAAATATTAACGGGCAAAATATCGCCGTAGAACACGCGGATACTCCTGGAGTATTTCTAGTTGATAATACAGGAAGAATCTCAATTGACTTCTTAGCTGACTCCGGTAGTTACCATAACGAAATGGCTATTTTCAGCCTTGAGAATATGGATAGTTTAACACCTGGTTCAGCAGATTATATCAAAGAAGCGGCTCGTCGGGCTTTAAGTAATTCAACATTAGGATATACAGTAATTATTGATATTAATGAAGGCGCGAAATTTGTTGGAGAAATAGGAGAAAGTAATAAAAATGATGGAAATTATTCTGGTTTAAAAACCTTCAGTTTTACCCCCGGAGGTAAAATTGCATTTATGTTAGTTCCCCAAGGAACTGTTCAACAAGTATTTGATAATCCCAACGCAGGTAGTAGTCAACGTCCCTTATTTTCTATTGCGGCTGCTAATCCCAATAATGCCACACAAATAGGACAATTAGTGCCAGGTACTTTTGGTTGGGAAGATATTAGAAATGACCAACGTACAGATGCAGATTACAACGATATTATCTTTAAAATTCAAGGTGCAAGCGGCACATTAACAGATATAGGAGGATTATTTGCTAGTGGTAAAGATTGGCGGAATCTTCCCTTAGCTCAAGAAATTATTACCTTTGCTTCCCAATCTAATAATACAACCTTAATAGCCAAATTATCTCAAGATACAGGAATTAGTAATTTAGATATTATTACTAATAATCCAGAAATTTCTGGTTCTATCAACAATGCTGATAATATTAGCAAATTACAAGCTAAATTCAGTGATGGTAGTAATTTCGTTGATATTTTATCTGAGTTAAAAGCAAATGGCAGCTTTGTTTTAAATAAAGAGAGATTAGCTCAAATTAAAGGTGGACAAATCGCAGACGGAGACTATCAATTAAATTTACGTGCTGAAGATAAATTTGGTAATATTTCTAAATTTTTAGTTAAATTCACCTTGGATACAACGAAACCAGGAATACCCACAGAAGTAGGTTTGAAAAATGATGGTGATAGAGTCACAAATCAAAATACACCAACTATTACAGGTAACGGAGAAAATGGTGCATTAATAGAACTATTTGATGGACAAAATAAATTAGGACAGACAACAGTTGTTAATGGTTTTTGGGAAATTACCACATCTCAAATTACCGATGGATTGAAAAAATTAACTATCACAGCCACCGATATTAGTGGTAATCCGAGTGATGCTAGTAATACAGAATTTACCATTGATTCTGCTTTACCACAAATTAATATTACCAATCCTCAAACTAATGCAATATTGAATCCAGGTGCAAGATTGCAAGGTACTGTAAATGGTACAGGTTCAACAATAGATAAATTAAGTTATCGTTTTGGTAATAACAGTGAAATTAATGTACCGATAAATAATCAAGGTGCATTTGATGTTGAATTAACTTTAAGCGATTTATCTGGACAACAAAACCTGATTATTAAAGCAGTTGACTTAGCCGGAAATAGTAAAGAAACTACTCAAAATGTAGTCGTCAATCAATCAACACCAGACACAACAGCACCATCAATTACTGCTAGTCTTAATAATGATACAGGCATCAACACCGA
>NZ_LJOU01000161.1:0-7935 GCF_001672085.1 Anabaena sp. AL93
GACAAGTAGAATTATTAACAGCTTTTTCTATTGTTATAATTATTCCTGCCCCTTCGATTTCTTGAAAATCTAACACTTTCATATCTGGGAGATTGAGAATTTGATCTACAGAAAATTTCATAGCTATCACCAAAACTTTTGTATTTTATAATTATCATTATATCATCATTGCTATCTGAACATATTTAAAATCTTGTAATCTCTTGCTGGTACTGAAGTCTGAGACTTAATGAATATAAATTTTAGGTACTAAATTTTAGTTATTTGAGTTTCCACCATAAAAGTACCGCAAGAGCCATCATATCTATGGGTTCTTCCTTACTACTACAACTCATAGTTTTCATATTTCAATTCCGAGAATTTCCCGATGAAAACTACTATCTTAGATCAACCTACTGCACTTTGCGAGAAGTATACCAAAATCAGGAACAAGAACTCTATAAACAACAAAACCTACTTAACCAAAAAATAACTAATTATCAGCAAATTCAACTATCAGATAATACCATAATTCCCAACTTAGATGCCAAACTTCAGCAAGTTAACACTGAACTAGCTGACCTTCAGAATTATTTATCGAAAAATATTTGTCCTTTAGATAAAATAGACTGGCAATTATGGTGGCGAGATCATTGGGAATACACATTTTTAACATTTAGTGTAATTTTCATTTTTACCCTCTTAGTTGGCGGAACTTATTTATTAATTAGTGATTTAGCCAAAGAAGAACAACGAGGAACATTGAATTTTATTCGTCTAAGTCCTCAATCAGAAACAAGCATTTTAACTGGAAAAATTCTCGGAGTCCCCAGTTTAATTTATCTTTTTGTCCTCACAGCCATTCCTTTGCATTTATGGGCTGGACATTCTGCTAAAATCGCCTTCAGTTACATTTTCAGTTATTATGCTGTGATTGCCGCAAGTTGTCTTTTCTTCTACAGTGCAGCCCTAATTTTTGGTTTAGTGAGTCGTTGGTTCGGCAACTTTCAACCTTGGTTGGGTAGCGGTGCTGTACTTGTATTTTTGTTTATGACAATGACAATGGTATCTTCTTATGGAGGCTTTAATAATCCCCTAACTTGGATGAGATTTTTAAGTCCCTGGGATATCACCAATTATCTATTTCCTAATCTGTTTCGTTCCTATAAAGATTCATCAATCAGCCAATTACAATTTTTCTACTTACCAATAGGAAAAAATTTCCTTACCTTAGTCGGCTTTCATTTAGTGAATTACGGAATTTGTTCCTACGGTATTTGGCAAGCAATGAAACGCTGCTTTCGGAATACAGATAGCACAATATTGAGTAAAAAACAAAGTTATTTATTTATAGCCTTTACTCAGGTAATGTTTTTGGGATTGACTATAGGTGCAGTTGAGAACAAATCAGATATGGGGATCATCGTCCTCATGGCTTTACTCAATTTTGCCTTAGTTCTAATTTTAACTATTGTGCTTTCACCTCAGAGGCAAACTATCCAAGATTGGGCAAGATATAGACACCAAAATCATCGAGATAAATCTGTATTAAAAGATTTAGTATTTGGTGAAAAAAGCCCAGCTATTGTTGCCATAGCAATTAATCTATCAATTGCCACCATACCAATAATAATCTGGATTCTGTTCTCACCTACTAATTTTTATAATGGTAGTGTTGATAAGAACAAAGTCATATTAGCTATGGTTTTAGCTTTCACATTAATGTTGATGTATGCCACAATTGCTCAATTGATGCTACTCATGAAAAATCCCAAGCGTTATGTATGGACAGTGCTAACTATTGGTGTAGCGATGTTTTTACCATCAATTGTTCTTGCCATTTTGGGTATTAGTCCTTCAAAACATCCTATTTTGTGGTTATTTTCTACCTGTCCTTGGGCAGCTATAGAATATACTCGGACGACAACAATTTTTCTGGCACTTTTAGCGGAGTTAACAGTGGTAGCTTTGTTAAATTTCCAATTAAATCGCCAAGTCAAAGTTTTAGGAGAATCCGCAACCAAAGCACTATTGACCGCCCGATAATAGTTAGTGACTCGTAAAGTTTTACCGATAGGAATGATATTTAATTTTTGTATTCCTATCGGTGGACATCAGCCTTAAAGAAATGTACAATAATTAAAACAATTACCCAATTCCAATTTTAATCTCATCCAACGAAATTATTTTTAATTTATTTGATCAAATAGAATCGGCTTGCGAGTATAGATAGCCTTTTCGACAATATCAGCAGCATAATTCACTCCTCCAGCCCTAACAATTGCCTCTTTTAGCCTCAGTGCATTTTGTTTGTAAGAATATTCTGTTAAGACCCGCTTAATTATTTCCTGCAAACTCGTAACATTTAAACGAGACAAGGGTAAAAATTCTCCAGCACCTGTATAAGCTATCCGAGAAGCAATTCCTGGTTGTTCATTAGTAATCGGAATTGCTACCAGTGGAACTCCACTACTTAAAGCCCCTAAAACTGCATTCATACCACCATGAGTAATAGTGAGAACAGATTGCGAAATCAATTGCTGTTGGGGCGCATAAGGTACGACTACAGGTGAACCTGCGAGGTTAAAATCTAATTCTTTTATTTGTGGCTGACCCAAAGAAATCACAAGTTGTACATCCAATTCCATAGATGCTTCTGCAATCATTTGAAAAATTTCCTGTTTGCGATTTTGTAAAGTACCTAATGCAGCGTAAATTAATGGTTTACCATTCAATTTCTCAAAAGGAAAAGGCATTGGTGATAATGAAAGAGGCTCTAATCCTGATGGATCTTGCAAGGGACCAGTATAATGAAATGTTTTAGGTAAACGCACTCGCGGAAAGTCAAATTCAGCAGGTAGCTGACATATCTGAGCGAGTTTTCCACCAGCATCATCACGACAAGTGTAATTTGCTAAATTCCATTGACGACGTTGATCTGCTACTAATTTCCAGATTTTTTGTGATAACTGATTAAGTAAAAAGTTACCTGCACGGTTTCGCAAAGTAGACAACCAGGCTGTATTATATTCCCAATTGGTAAAATAAGGTGGAACTCCTGGTTCCCTATTAATAAGAAGAGCATTGCATACAGTGATAAAAGGTATTTTTAGAAAATCGGCAATAGTTCCGCCTCCAATTGTTACTTGATCTACTAATAAAGCCTCTATTCCTGCTTTCGAGATTGCTGTAGGTGCTTCACCAAATAGCATCTTCGTTTCCTTTTCTAGCCAATCTATTGTAAAATTTAATGCTGCCATTCCACTCAATTCTCCTAACTGTTTGTACATTACTTCTAATGTTCCAGGGGAAAATTCAGCTTCTCCTATTTTCCAAAATTCTAATCCAGCCTTATCAACCTTAGATTGAACATCGGGGATGTGGAATAATGTAACACGATGACCACGCCGTTTTAATTCTCTTCCTAAAACAAACATTGGGTTGAGATGGCCTATTGCTGCTGGACAAAGAATACCAAAATGAGTCATAAGTTATATTTTTTGGTTAATTACAATGATTTATACCAGAAAACCGCTTTATAAATTCAAATTACATCATTTTTACTTCACTGCTTTGGTCAAGTATATAAACATACTCTCAATAAAATGATTAACACAGATCATAATGGCTAATATATGAGTTAATACTGTTTTGTCAAGAACATGAAGATCCTAATATTTTCACGTCTTCAAATTTTTCAGTATAAAAGAGCTTCATTAACACCTATTTAATACAGCACCTGCAAATTAGAAGTTAAAATATTTATCTACACTCTTAGGGAACTATTTTGTTGTAATATCATTGCGTCAGACTTTCACCAAAGTCAGCACCAAAGCAATTATGATTAAATCTTGGATGATTATTGGCACTATAGCATTCTTCGTAGGCTTCGCTGGTAACTGGATTACACCCAACCAGAGTCAATGGTTTCGGCATTTACAAAGACCTAAATGGTTAACCTTTGAATCAGCAATTCCTCTGATTTGGACTATAATTTTTATCTGTGGTGCTTGGTCAGCTTATATTATTTGGGAACACAGCCCAAATACCGATATAACTCGCTTAATGATGGGTTTGTACCTACTTCTAGAGATATTTACCATAGCCTATAGCCCCATAATGATCCGTCTTCGCAGTCTTATCGCTGGTACAATCATTGGTGGTACAGGTCTACTAATTTGTATATTAATCACCCTTGCAGTCTTATCTGTATCGCTTTGGGCAGCATTACTATTATTACCTTATTTAATTTGGAGTCCTATAGGTACATACACCACATGGCAAATGAGTCGTCTTAATCCGCAAGATGCTTAATTAGAGAACTCCCTCTTTGGGGGGTAGAAACAGCTTGATAATTTCTACCCATAACTATCCATATATTACTGTTTGTCCAAGTCTTCAATAAGTTGATCAACAAAATCCCTCAACCGTTGCTGCCAATCAGGGACGGTTTTAATTTTTTCCCTGACTCCAGGTAAAACCTTAAATTGCAAGGGTGATTTATCGTAGGCTACTTGATTTTGTGGTTTAAATTTAATCCGAGGCATTGCCAAATCCTAATATGTCTAATATACTAGATATCATAGCACAACATTGAAGGTCGAATCAATGCTTTTATCATTCAAAACTGCACTAATTCCAAATAACCGACAGATTACAGCTTTTCGCAAGGCTTCTGGAGTCGCTAGACACGCTTACAACTGGGCAAATGCTCAAATCATAGATATTTTAGCGACTCGCAAAGAAGGCGAAAAACTTAAATTACAAAAGAAGGGAACAGGGAACAGGGAACTCTTAACTGGGAGCAAATAAGAAACACTCATTTGCTGAGTTTAAAGCTCAGTCAAAAAAAGGATGTTTTTAAAAGATGCGTAGCACGAAAAAAACAGTGTCATTATTTCAATCTCATGTTTTTAAACATGAGTTTTTCCTGTTCCCTGTTGCCCGTTCCCTGTTCCCTCTGACCATCAGCGATTGACTTGCATAAAAAGTTAGTCGCCGAGGTTAAATCTGAACACGCTTGGTATTACGAAGTTAACAAAAATGTCCCACAAAAGGCGTTAACTGACTTACGCTAAGCATGGAATAGGTGTTTTTCCAAAACATCGAAACAACCCCGATTCAAGAAAAAAGGACAACACGATTTTGGCTCTTGAGTACATAATATGCAAAATCTGAACAAAGAAATCTCATAAAGCTTGCTGTGTAGAAGAAATAAGCCATATTTTTGAATATTATGGCAAAATTTTTTCCCTGTTCCCTGTTCCCTGTTCCCTGTTCCCTGTTCCCTATATTTTATTGCATCCGACCGATAACCGCTATATTGGTGATAAAATCCCTGTTTTTATCCTGCTACCTGCTGTCATCTCCTTCTTACTTTGTCTCTCTGTCCTACAAAACAGAAGATTTATTTTCTGTTGTCTGAATGAAAGTTTGAAAATCCCCATTAGGTGTCCATTGAATCGCACCATCTTTACCAGTAAAGAAAAGTTTTGTTTGTCCTTTACTCAGAGAAGATAATGTTTTCCTATCTAGATTATTAGCAGGAGAGATAGCTATTTGTGGTTTGAGTGCTAAAACTAAATCTTGCAAAGATTCTGATGGACTCCACAACACCTGGGGAGAAGACAAATCACCACTTTTAATTAATTCTTTAATTTGTTGAGATTTAATATTCCCTACTAATAACCAACTTTGACCAAAAATTTGTAACTTTAAAATCGGTACTTGGTCATTAATTAATTGTGCTGTCATTGTGGGAGTATTTATAGGTTGTCCAACTCCTAAACTTTGATAAATTCCTTGCTGTTTTTGGAGTTCCTGTTGTAGTAATTGAGTTGCAATATTGTCCTCCAACTTAGGAGCATATTCATACAAATTTTTAATTGGTAGACTTTGCATAATTTCCAACCAAGCATCATTAGTATAACCTGTAAACTTACTAGCGATCGCCCAATTAATCTGATTTAAACCTTGCTGTCTCAAAAATGGCAAAATTGTAAATCTACCTGTGCCTTCATTTCCACTATTAATTACGGCAATATTTCCCCGATCTTGAATTACTAAAACAGGTTCAGTTCTAGTATCTAACAAAGTAATTCTCACCAAATTATTAGCAGAATGCCAAATGGGAACAAGTACCAAACCAACTGCTATGAAACCTACAAACCACCAACGTTCTTGCCACCATCGGACTAAGCAAGCTAAAATAATTAAGATATAAATAGTGAGCATTTGCAAAATTGATATACTCCCAACTGCTACCAAACTACCTGGCAACTTAACAAAAAATTCCACCATTTGAATTAATAAATGGGTTGGATAATATAAAAAACTGGCTAAAGTGCCACCTAAATCTGGGGAAATCAAACTCACCAAACCGCTAATCATGCCCCCAATACTAATGATAGAAATAAATGGTGTCGTCAAAATATTTAGAGGCACACTATAAACGGGAATGACACTAGAAAACTCTAGCAGTCGGGGTAAAGTCCAAATTGTGGCTGCTAAAGGTACAGAAATTAAAGAAGCGATCGCAGGTGGTAGCCAATCTAAACGTTGAGTGATTGCAGATGCACTGACAATTAATCCCAAAGTCGCTAAAAAACTCAATTGAAAACCTAAATCCCAAATCCATAGAGGATTAAACAACAATAATAATGTTGCGGCTATTAATAAAGATCCCAATTGCTTCACATTTCTTTCTAAAGCCAAACCCAACAAAGCGGCAAAACCCATAATTACGGCTCTTAATACTGCGGGTTGAAAACCTGATAAAAACAGAAAAGTAATTAATCCCAAGCTACCAAGAGTAATTTGTGTGGCTTTATTTGTACGTCTTGTTAGCTGTAAAACTACACCCAAAATCAGAGAAGTTTGAAACCCAGACGCGGCTAAAGCATGGGCTAAACCTGCTTTTACGAATAAATCCCGGATATCATAGGGTAAATCAACAGCTTTACTACCTAAGACCATTGCACTAACAAGGGGACCTTCAGGAACACCTAATAAACGAGATTGCGATCGCCCAATCTTCTCACGAACCTGCCACCATCCCCAAGGATGTTCATCATCCAAAATATTAATCTGCCTACCAATTAAACCCGCAAAAGTCCCCTCCTGCCGCAGATATTTCTGAAAATCAAACCCACCAGGATTAGAAGCCGCAGTTGGTTTATACAAAAATCCAGTCACCGCAATTTGTTGTCCAGGATATAACCCAGTAGATTGCAATATCGGCACAGTCACATATAGCCTACCCGTCACACCCTTGGGAATCCCCCCTCCCTCCTGACCCTCTTGCAGCGGCACTAGTTCCCTCCGGGACGCTCCGCGAACGCTATCATTTTTCACCTCATCTAACTGAGTCGCTGCTAACCAAAATTGTCCCCGTTGATTACGAGTTACGCGGGGATTACTATCCACCAACCCCCGTACAATCACTAATTGTTCAAGATTACTATTATCCCCAGCCGCAAACTGACTAATATCCTCAATTCCCGGTTGAGGAACACGCAATTGCCAATAAACAGTAGCCAACAAACCCACCACACCAGCAATTAACCATATTCTCGGATGAGGAATACCCGTCCAGTTATTAGCGATCGCCTTATCTTTGCCAACAGCACCTTCTCTTTTCAGAGCAAACTTCCGCAGATTAGCATATATGCGGCGAAAGAAAACCGCCCCAACCACACCCAATAATAAAATCCACACACCACCCCAAGGAATAGCCGTAAACAGCAAACCCAAAATATAACTAAGACAGATAATTATTCCACTCGTCTGCATCATAAGAATTTAATTGCCAAAGCACCCAGTTCAGAGAATACCGCATAAATATTTAATCTGCTTGGGAAAGATATAATTCATCTGTCAAATTTATTTTGACAGATGAATTATATCTTTCCCAAGCAGATTAAATATTTATGCGGTATTCTCTGAACTGGGTGCTTT
>NZ_LJOU01000210.1:0-1451 GCF_001672085.1 Anabaena sp. AL93
GTGGAAGTACAGTAATGTATGAAGCTGAGGGGTACTAATAGACCGAGGGCTTGACCTCTATTCAATTTGTTATTGTGATTTCTCTTTCTCAAATGCAGTCTTCAGGGTTATGAACACCCTCAGTTAGAATCTAAAATTATTCTTTAATTCTAAATTCTCAATTCTCAATTCTAAATTCTTTCCTGGTGTCTATGGCGCGGTGGAACCACACTGATCCCTTCCCGAACTCAGAGGTGAAACGCTGCTGCGGCGACGATAGTTTGGGGGTAGCCCCACGTGAAAATAGCTCGATGCCAGGTTTAATACTTACAATAAGCCCTCTCATTACATAATGAGAGGGTTTGTTTTTAGCTAGACATGATATAGTTACTACAACTGTCGGCGTTGCTGATTAAGAGTATGATTTTATTTCACGCAGAGGCGCAGAGTCGCAGAGAGTAAGAGTTTCATTTTTTTGATTTTTCAATTTCATACCTCAATTCAGCAACGCCCAACTGTCATTATAGTTTTTTATGGCACAAGTTTTTCCTTCACTAGAACAAATTCATCAATTACGCGCGAAACCTACTGATGGTGATTTGCATTTACTTAACTTTTTATCGGAAAATTTAGATAATAATTAGGACTTATGCACTGTACAAATTGATCATCTCTAGACAAAAACAACTAATTATTAGTCAAGCAAAACAACAAAAAATAAAAGGTGCAGCGGGTGCAGGAAAAACTTGCATTAAAGCTATTTCCAAAAATTAGTTATAGTAAAAGTACCGCGTTCATAAATAATAAATAATAAATAACCCTAAACCAATTAACACAAAGGGGACAATAGCCTGACGATAAATATTTAAAATATAACCAATAGTAGTTTAACGACTCAATAAATAAGCAATACCACCGTAAACCCCAACCATGCCAAAAAATATCACGAGAATAATTAAATTACTAAGTTAGCAAAATTTTCTCCTGCAAATAGAGGTATATAAATACTGATATTATCACTACCATTTGCAACCGTAACTGCTGCAACTTTACAAGTATTTGGATGTAGAATATTCGATAACCAAGAAAATACAGATTGAGGATGTAATGGCTTGACGAAATCACTATTAACAGTCTGAATTTCCGTATTTGTCTCTTCTCTATTTAGTAATTGTGGCTCTTGCGGTACTTTTATGGTGGAAACTCAAATAACTAAAATTTAGTACCTAAAATTTATATTCATTAAGTCTCAGACTTCAGTACCAGCAAGAGATTACAAGATTTTAAATATGTTCAGATAGCAATGATGATATAATGATAATTATAAAATACAAAAGTTTTGGTGATAGCTATGAAATTTTCTGTAGATCAAATTCTCAATCTCCCAGATATGAAAGTGTTAGATTTTCAAGAAATCGAAGGGGCAGGAATAATTATAACAATAGAAAAAGCTGTTAATAATTCTACTTGTC
>NZ_LJOU01000162.1:0-7814 GCF_001672085.1 Anabaena sp. AL93
TTTCTACGCTATCTGCCATAAAAATTCCATCAAATCGAAATGCTTTTTCTTTCACTTCCACAGAAGTAAATTGATAATCTGTGGCGTTTTCTGTAGGTTCACCCAGAATTTCAAATAATAGAGTGTGAAAAGTGAGGAAGATTTGGTAGAATATCGTGTCTGTGTGCATTATTCCTGATTTTGAAATTTCTTAATTACTTGGTTATCTCAGATTTTAACCATGTTTCCAAGTCATTAATATCTGTAAAATCTAATAATGCTTCTCCCAACTTTTCCAGTTGTTCTATGTTCAGACTGTTGATATTTTCGATGTAAATATCTTTTAATTTTCCAAACCTTTTTGATAACTGGCGTATTAATAAAATCATCTCACCATTCTGCCTACCTTCTTCTCTACCTTCCTGTCTACCTTCCTGCTTTGCTTCTTGATATACCCTTGTTTGCTTAATATCACTCACTAAAAACATTGCTTCTATCTCCTGACGGCTTAATTGTGAAAATTTGGACAATAAAACAGTCTCCAACAATTCTATAATACCTTGTTTTTCTCTGTCATTCTCAACTTCTGTCTTAGTCCTTGCCATGAGGGTTTTAACTAATTCCGGTGCTTGTGCTTCCTGACTGACAATTAACTCAATTAACCCCATACCAATTGAACCTGGTGGTAATTCATCTAAATAAATTCGTTTAATTCTCCCACTATTAATCAATTCTTGTTGATAAGCTGTTAATTCTCCTACATCTAAACTCCGTTTCGCAAATAACGCCACTGCTTGCCAATCTTGTACAGGTTTAAATTGATTGAGATAAATATTGATTTCGGCGATTAATTCCCAGTAAAAATCTGGTTTTGGTTGAAATTGCACTTCTACAAAATAGATGGGTTTTTCTACGCTATCTGCCATAAAAATTCCATCAAATCGAAATGCCTTTTCTTTCACTTCCACAGAAGTAAATTTATAATCTGTGGCGTTTTCTGTAGGTTCTCCCAGAATTTCAAATAATAGGGTATGGAACGTGAGGAAGATTTGGTAGAATATTGTGTCTGTGTGCATTATTCCTGATTTTGATATTTCTTAATTACTTATTTATCTGCTGATTTTACCCATCTTTCCCAGTTCTATATCTACTGTAATTGCATCTTCATCCTGAGATACAAGATAACGTTTTGGTATTTTGGTTATGAGAACAAATTTTATTTTCTTATTTCTCTGCTTCTGCGATTTATTTGGGAAATAATTATCTTGATAAATAAAAACTCTATATATATGGGCGCACACTTTCCCACCTCTAACATAAGGATACCCAAAACTCAGAACACTGTCAACCCCCCAAGCTGAAATTACCAAAACTCGTTACATTATTGATAAAATTCTCAATAATAATGAGAATAAACCCCCAATAATTGAGAAAGTGCTTTTTTGCCAAAATCCCATACAAATAACTTAAATAACTTATATCCTGACGTAAGGAAACCCAACATGATGAAAATTTAATTGGCTGGATTTGTTGGGTTGCCTTATCACTTAGCCCAACCTACAGAGTATAATATTTACCACAACCTTAAATAATTAATTATTAGGAAAATGCCATCTACCGTCACCCTCACCATTACCACAGGAAAACTTTCAGGAAAACAATATATATTTGATAGTCGCAGCACTTGTATTATCGGCAGAGGTGAAGATTGCAATTTGCAAATTGCCGATAATATTGATATGACAGTTTCCCGCTATCATTGCTTATTAGATATCAATCCTCCAGAAATGAGAATCCGTGATTTAGGGAGTTTAAACGGTACGATTGTTAATGGTAAAAAAATCGGACAAAGGAAAGCGGGAGAATCTCCAGAGGAAGCAAAAAAGATAGTTTTTACTGAATATGATTTAGTCAATAATGACCAGGTAGCGGTAGGAGATATTATTTTTGATATTGGTGTAGAAACAGAACTGGAAAAACAGAAAACTCCTTATATTCCAGTTGCAGAAGGAAATAATAGACCGAACTTTTTTGAAATTATTAAAAACCTGCTAAATTTAGCAAATCAAGGTAATCAAAATCTCCAGAAAATTTCTAATTATCAGATTATAAAATCTTTAGGTGAAGGTGGATTTGGAGAAGTATTTCTAGCTGAACATATCCCCACTAAAAAACGGGTAGCACTAAAGTTAATGTTACCTAAAGTTGCTGCTAAAGAACTGGGTGTAAAAATGTTTTTGCGAGAAACAGAAAACACCAAATATTTACAACATCCTCATGTGGTGCAGATGTTAGATTATGGCTATGTCGAAAATACCTTTTTCTTTACAATGGAATATTGTGCAGGTGGGGATGTTTGGAATTTGATGGAGAAATCAGGAGGACAGTTACCTGTTAGCATAGCTGTTGATATTACTCTGCAAGTTCTAGACGGGTTAATATATACCCATAATGTTGAAGTTCCTTGTGTGAAATTAGCAGACGGAAGACTAGGAAAAGGAAAAGGTTTAGTACATCGAGATTTAAAACCGAATAATATTTTTATTACCAAGGTCAACGGTAAAATGGTGGCTAAAATTGGAGATTATGGATTATCCAAAGCTTTTGATTTAGCTGGATTGAGTGGACACACTTTCACAGGTGCGAAAATGGGTACTCCTGCGTTTATGTGCCGTCAACAATTGCTAGATTTAAAAAATTCCTTACCAGAGGTTGATGTGTGGGCAAGTGCTGCTTGTTTATATAATATGTTAACGGGATATTTCCCCCGTGATTTTGTTGGTGATTCCTGGAATTGTGTGCTAAGAAATGATGCTGTCCTCATTCGTCAACGTGATAGTAGTATTCCCGAAAAATTAGCAGAAGTGATAGATTTGGCTTTAATAGAAAAGCCAAAAATTCATTTTCAAACTGCGGCTGAGTTTAAAGTAGCTTTGTTAGAATGTGTTTGATTATTAAATTTTAGTAATTTGAGGATCTAAAACAATGCGTGTACCAGTTATATCTACATGATAAGTCCAGAATTGATTTTTGACCTTAACAATTACTTCCCAACCTTTAATGGGATCAAATATTTGAGCGCAGACTTCACCAAAATTAAACACACAGGAATTGCTAAAAGTTTTCTGGGTTGACTGGGTAACTTTCAGAGAACTTATTGCTAAACCAGAACGTTTAGAAGCATCACTCAAAACCCCATTAGTAATTTTTTTTGGTAATTGATTATTGCTAATTTTCGGGTCTAAAAGAATTTGTGAACCTGATTTATTGACATGATAAATCCAAGATTGTTCTTTCACTTGTACAATTATAGTCCAGCCTGGAATAGGATTATATTCCTTTGTACAAACTTCTCCAAATTGGAAAATACAGGGATTACTAAAAATAGTAGATGTAACTTGAGTAATTTTCAAATCAGAAATTTTTAACCCAGAAACTCTAGAAGCATCTCTGAGAACTGCTTGAGAAATAGATTGAGGTAAGCTATTTTGGCTTAACTGTGACCGTTGGGGATTTTTAGCATTTGCAGATGTACTATTTTCAGTTACACTACAAGCAAACAAGCTAGTAATCATGAAAATAAAGACAAAGACTTGGGGAAAACAGCGATTACGGTACATTTGCAAAAATATCCTGGTAATTAAGTTCATGAGATGTCAATTAACAGTTGAATAATTCTCCTGGTTCTACTTTAGCTGTTTATAGTGAAATAGATATAAGTAGGTGAACACAATAAAACCAATCTGTGTAAAGAAACGTAAAATCGCCCAAACCCTCTTCACTCTTGCCTCTTGCCTTGCCATAACGACTATTTTCAATGCTAACCTACTTATGACGTGATTGATATTGATACATAACGCCAGATAATGCAGCTAGGAAAACCCAAGAGAGAGTATTTAACCGAATATCAAAAGTGGTGACATCAACAGTATTAAATAGTATCCAGCCGCTAAAGGTGAGAAGATAACTAAAGAAGATTAATCTGTTTTCTGGTGCTATAGATTTAGATTTCCAGAGAGTTTGACTGGCTGTAATTAAGATCCAAATTAGTAAACCACAAAATAGCAAAGTAGTAATTAACCCAGTTTCGGCAGACAGCATTAAAAATAAATTATGAGGATGGTTAACATCAATTTGCATTTGGGTTTTATAAAGTCTTCCGAAACTGCGTAAACCTGAACCAGTTAAAGGATGTTGTTGAGTGAGATTCCAGGCAAAATCCCATTGAGTTTTCCGCATTAATCCTACTGGTCTATTAGGAAACATATCATCATTTAATCGCGCCCAAATACCGTAGGGAACAAAAAGTCGGAAAAATTGGGCAATAGGTGCAGGTGCAAAAGCTGCGAAGAAACAAAGACTGGTAATGGTGAAAACAGCCGCAACAATTAATCGCCAACCTTTATATAAAGCATAAGCTAAACAGGCAAAAATAGTGATTCCCCAACCATTACGAGAATTGGTGAAAATTAAGGCGATAAAGTTAGTACATACAGTAATTGTCAAGAAGATAATTAGGGGATTGTTTTGTTTGAGTTTGTGGTAGTTTTCTAGCCATAAACCTAAACCCAAAATAAAAATAGTTACTAAATAAGCAGCTAAAGTATTAGGGTGCATGAAATTAGCAGTCATGCGTCCTGATAATGATTTTTCTGGTGCAACTATCCAATCAAAAACAATCCATAAAAACTGAAATTGGAAATTCCAACCGAGAAATAATTGCCCAAAACCAATGATTAAAACAGGTATAGATCCAAATACCATGATCCAAGCAATTTGTCGTAATTGGGCGGGTGTTTGGATGAGAGGAGTGAGTCCGGTAAAAAAGAAGAAGAAGGGGATGAAGTTGAATAAACCCAAAACAGCATCGAGTTTGCCAGAGGCGAATCCGGTGGTAATCAGGAGTAAGATACTCAAAATAGCAAATCCCTTGTGAATTGGGCGATCGCTAATGATATGGTATTGTTTACGCCAGGTTAGCAATGATGCCACAACAATAGAGATACCGCCCAAAAATGGACTCAGAGGAAAAGATATTAGTCCAAATTGTAGCCAATGCCAAGGGGTTTGTAGGCGGGGGTTTGGATGATAAAAACTTTTATTTAAGCTATTTCCCAACATTCTGTACGGGTAAGACGAATTTGCGCGAGGGTGAAGACTGTAGGAATAATTCTGCCATAGTTTGTGGCGATCGCTCTCCAACCCAAATCAGCAAAAAACCAAGCCCACATCACAGGACCTACCAAAGCAAACGCACCACGAACCGCACCATAACGGGCTGCACTCATGGTCATACCTCGACGGGACATTTGCAAAGCCACATAGTTTTGAAACTGTTTGGTAGCTAATCCTGTACCTGTAATTGCTGCTTCTTTAGCTACTTGATAGGTAGCAAAATGAATAGCAAATTGACGGGCGATTTGTTGAAGAACAAAAGGTTGGATGACAGAAGTTACAGCCAAAGCACTACCACCTTTAAATATTAATCCTAAAGGATCACGTTGCAATGACAATGGTAATGGTTGTTTAAGTTTTGATTCTACTAACTGACGTTGCACATTAATAGTTAATTGTTGCTTTTCTTGTTTTGGTAGCTTTTTCCAAACCTTTCCCAGTAGATGCAAAAAAATTTCTGCTTCTAAATCAATTGTTGTTAGATCTTGATAATAGTGAATTTTCAAATATTTGCATACTTGAATTAGGGCTTGTCGGTAAGTTACTTGATCAGTGCGTCCTCGTAATACTGTTATACCATCAGCCGCTAAAAACCGAAAGCGGTCTTCTATTGTATCTAACCAAGCTTGGTGATCTTGGCTTTGCACTGCAATAGGTTCGGGTGTATGAACATAATCTAAGGGGTTAAACTTGCGACTAAACAGAATAGCTGTCAAGTCCTGTAGTTCCTCTTCGGTGGCTAATTCCAATACCGCCCTGAGTTCTTCCAATTTCCCTTCCTCTCTTCTGTACCACGTAGTCTGTACCTTATTCTACTATCTTGTTAATCAAAATTATTGGCGTTACTGATTCAGAATATGATTTTACCTCACGCAGAGGCGCTCCAGTCGCAGAGAGTAAGAGTTTAAAATCATTGATTTTTCAATTTCATACTTCAGTTCAGCAACACCTAATTATTAAATTCGCTTTAATATCTGCGGAAGGTTGATTCTAACATTTCCTGGCGTTAGGATCTTCAAATTCCCCAGGTTCACGGACTAGAAATTGATTTAAAATCGCCTTACCTGAAGGATCTATTACCTCTAATCTTACTAATTCAGGTTGAACAATTTGCCAAGAAACTCGGTATTTATATTTAGCATTAGTCCAAGTGAAGACAGGACGGGCTTGAGTACCAGATGCTTTAGCACCAATTAAACAAAGTTTTTTACCTGTTTTGAGGTTTAAGTTTTTATAATAATATTGACCTTTAGCTTGCCAAAGAGTTAAATGCCAATTTCGTGGTTGTCCTTGCACATCAAAAAATTCCCCCTCTGGAAAAGCCAGGTTAGCTACAGCCTGACTCTGAACGGAAACATCTGCAACTATGGGTAAAGAAAGACCCAAAACTAAAGAGATAGCTATTCCTTGAACTTGCATCATTAATTCTCCCTTTTTAAAACAAGTTTATAGTCAAGCTACTGGTAATTTTTAGATACATAGCCAAGTGATTATGTATCTGTAGTAGCTTGATCTAAAGATGGGTTGCCACCGCATTATGATCTAATATTAAACCACCTTGCTCAGTAATTTTTTTCGCTGCATCTAAAAGATACTGGTAATAAGTATGAGCAATAATAGATAACTGCTTACCAGCAGGGTAAACCATATACCAGGTGCGTTTAATCGGAAAGTGTTGGACATCCAAAATACTGAATTCCGCAACGTCTGTGAGTAAAGTATGACGGGATAATACAGAAATACCTAACCCACCAGCGATCGCTTGCTTAATCGCTTCATTACTCCCCAACTCCAATTTCACCTTCACCTTTACCCCATGTTCTTCAAACAGACCTTGGACAGCACTGCGAGTTCCCGAACCCGGTTCACGCATAATAAACGGTTCTTCTCCCAAACGTTCAATCGGAATATTTTTTTCCTTCGCTAAGGGATGATTTGCCGGTGCAAAAACTACTAAAGGGTTTTCTAGAAATGGCTGAAAATTGACATCGAAATGATCAGGAATTTGACTCATAATATACAAGTCATCCAAATTACCCATCATCCGATCTAAAATCAGTTCATGATTTGTAACTTGGAGAGAAATATCAATCCCAGGGTAAAGCTGACAAAAAGGACCTAACAATCTGGGAATAATATACTTAGCAGTAGTAATTACAGCCAGTCTTAATTGTCCTTGCTTCAATCCTTTTAAATTCGCAATAGTCATTTGAAACTTGTCCATAGTCTCAAAAATTTGCCGACAAGTAGCAAATAATTCCCGTCCCGCTTCCGTCAAATATAAACGCTTTCCTACCTGTTCAAACAATGGTAAACCTACTGATTTTGTCAACTGTTTGATTTGCATGGAAATGGTAGGTTGAGTCAAAAACAACTCTTCCGCAGCGCGTGTAAAACTACCATGTCGGGCAGCAGCCTCAAACACCTTCAACTGGTGCAACGTCGCTTGATTCAAGCTGATTCTCCTCTGATAACAATTTGTAGATATAGCTTGGTATCGCGTAACACTAGGGATCTTTTAAGTGTTATTTATACAAAGTCCTCAAGTTTAGTATATATATAAATGTATATTCTTTGTCATTATATCTGTCCTGAGACTAGCTAGGGTAGCACCTAGTAGTCTGTCAACCCGAAAATGACGGGTGGAGGGAAGCAGGGGT
>NZ_LJOU01000163.1:0-7785 GCF_001672085.1 Anabaena sp. AL93
CTCCCCCTACTCCCCCACTCCCCTGCCTATTTATTGGCTTCTACCCATTGAATGACCTGATGGGCAAGGTGAGTACCATCAAGACGATCAATTTCCCGGATGCCTGTGGGACTTGTGACATTGACTTCCGTTAGGTAGCCACCAATTACGTCAATACCCACGAAAATTAAGCCATCTTGCCGGAGTTTTGCGGCTAAATGGCTGCAAATTTCCTGTTCTCTTGGGGTAATGGTGGTTTGAGCAACTGTGCCACCTGTTGCCATGTTATTCCGAAAATCACTACCACTAGAAAGGCGATTTAGCGCACCTATGGGTTCACCATTGAGTAAGATAATCCGTTTATCTCCCTCCTTGGCTTGGGGTAAATAATTTTGTACCATAACGGGAACTTGACCTTGAAGCGTGCTAAGTTCAACAATGGAATTAAAATTGCGATCGCCTGATTGTAAAAATAAAATTCCCTCTCCAGCTTTATTCCCCAGTGGTTTGAGAATTGTTGCTTCTTTCGCTTCCACAAACTGGCGAATTACCTGTTTGTTAGCGCTGACAATCGTTTCGGGAATACATTCCCTAAACTGGAGAGCATACATTTTCTCATTAGCATCACGAATCCCTGCCGGATCATTTATCACTAAAGTTTTATTTTGGTCAACATAATCCAGAATATAAGTAGCATAAAGATAAGCATCATTAACAGGTGGATCTGTCCGCATAAATACGGCATCCATTGTTTCTAAAGGAGTAAAGGCACTAGGGCTTAATTTAAACCAAGGATTAACCGCTAACCAACGCCCCTCTATTAACTCCACGGGAACAAGTTCTACCTGCTGCAAGACAGCCCAAGCTTTACCATCAATAACACTCAGCAGATTTGCTTGCGTTATCCAAATTTCGTGTCCTAGAATTTGCGCTGCTTCCATCAAAGCAACACTGGTATCATGACATGGATCAAGCCGATGGATGGGATCAATAATAAAAGCTAGTTTCACTCTTTATACCTCTTTTATCTAGGAGTTTTAATATTAAATATCCCCGACTTCTCCAATTAATTCATTCATCTCAGGGAAAAAGGAGAGCAAGAAGTCGGGGATCTGATCCACAATATTTTAAGAAACTAGCATTTCATCTAACTTACCTTGACGCTCTAAAGTATGGATATCGTCACAACCACCAATGTGAACATCATTAATAAAAATTTGTGGTAAAGAGCGTTTTCCATTAGCTCTTTGAGACATTTTATCTCTTGCTATTTCGTCTCCATCAATGTTGTATTCGATAAAATCAACACTTTTGCTTTTCAGTAGACTTTTAGCACGCATACAAAACGGGCAAGTTGTCCAAATGTAAATTTCTACTTTTGCAGCCATAATATTTTCAACAAAATGTAATACTTCTTAATTTTAGACCTAAGTTAATAGGTAATGGGTAATGGGTAATGGGTAATGGGTCAAACATTCTTCCCAATGACCAATGACCAGTGACCAATGACCAATGACCAATGACCAATGACCAATGACCAATGACCAATGACCAATGACCAATTACCAATTACCAATGACCAATGACCAATGACCAATGACCAATGACCAATGACCAATGACCAATGACCAATGACCAATGACCAATGACCAATGACCAATGACCAATGACCAATGACCAATGACCAATGACCAATGACCAATGACCAATTACCTATTCCCAATTACCTATTCCCACTCAATAGTTCCAGGTGGTTTGGAGGTAATGTCATAAACCACACGGTTAACACCTTTGACTTCATTCACGATGCGGGTAGAAATTGCTTCTAGCACATCGTAAGGAATCCGCGCCCAATCTGCCGTCATACCATCTTCGCTGGTGACAATCCGTAAAACAATGGGATAGGCATAGGTGCGTTTATCACCCATAACACCAACGCTGCGAATGGGTAATAGAACGGCGAAAGCTTGCCAAACCTCATTATATAAACCGCGTTGATTAATTTCTTGACGAACAATTAAATCAGCATCTCGCAAAATATTCAAGCGCTCGGAGGTAACTTCACCTAAAATGCGAATGGCTAAACCGGGTCCGGGGAATGGTTGACGTTGGACAATTTCTTCTGGTAAACCAATGGAACGCCCGACTTTGCGGACTTCATCTTTAAATAGTTTCCGCAGTGGTTCTACGAGTTTAAATCTCAAGTCTTTTGGTAAACCACCCACATTGTGATGACTTTTAATTTTCACTGCTACCCGTTCACCACTTTTTGGATCAACATTAGTATCAGCAGATTCAATTACATCTGGATAAAGTGTGCCTTGAGCCAAGTAATCAAAATGACCAAGATTTTTTGATGTTTCCTCAAAAACACTGATAAACTCATGTCCAATGCGGCGACGCTTTTCTTCGGGATCTGTTACTCCAGCGATAGCAGAGATAAATCGTTCGCGGGCATTAACATATTCTACGGGAATATGAAATTGTTCTTTAAATAACTTCACTAACCTTTCGGGTTCTAGTTTTCGCATGAAACCCTGATCAATAAATACACAGGTTAGCTGTTCACCAATGGCTTTATACAGGAGAAAAGCCAGGGTAGAAGAATCTACACCGCCAGATAACGCTAACAATACCCGTTTGTCTCCTACCTTGGCGCGAATTTCCTGAATTGATTCTTCGACAAAAGCGGCTGTTGTCCAAGTTGGTTCACAGTCACAGATATGGTAAACAAAGTTGCGAATTAAGGCTATACCACCCTGGGAATGAACAACTTCGGGGTGAAATTGGACTCCATAGAGTTTTTTGTTATGGTGAGCGATCGCTGCACAAGGAGTATTCTTAGTATGTGCCAGTAACTCAAAGCCGGGAGGCATGGTTATGACTGAATCTCCATGACTCATCCACATGGTTGTACCCTCTTCGACATTAGTTAATAAGTCTGTAGGATCATCTATATATAAAGATGCTTTACCGTATTCACCCCGTTCGGCTGTGATTACTTCTCCACCCAGTTGATTAACCATGAGTTGCATTCCATAGCAAACACCAAGAATGGGTATTCCCAATTTCCAGATTTCTGGGTCACAATGGGGGGCGTAGTCGCTATATACGGAATTTGGACCACCGGAAAGGATGATCCCTTTGGGGTTGATTTTTTCTAACTGTTCTGCTGTGGTACGATAGGAAATAACTTCTGAATATACTTGTGTTTCGCGGATACGACGGGCAATTAATTCAGAATATTGAGAGCCAAAGTCTAAAATGACAATTATTTGACCTTTAAGATTCCCCAAATTTTCTTGTGTTTGAGGTATTTTTTCGGTTGGTAGAGTCACCGCTGTATTCATGCTATGGAGGGTGTGTTGTTAGGGATAAGAAGTCTGGACTGTGATTTTTATGATTAATGGTGATAACAGATTAATAAATCATCTAAATCAAATGAATCATGCAAATCATAGTTAAAATTAATCATGCAAATCATAGTTAAAAATATTTATTTGTGATACTTGCGATAATTTATATTAAGTTAGCACAATTTTGCCAGTAACATACAACCAGTTTTGCTTTTCACCAAGATTTGGCGATCGCGGTCGAAAAGCACAGAACCACAAGCTATAATGGTTTTACCTTGTTCATTGTGGCTATCCATATATGCTTGGGTGCGGGTATCAATTGTTTCTGCAATGGAGTTATAAACCTGATTTACCCAATTACTCCCGGTATTACTATCTAGACTTCTCAGATGTTTTAATGCGGTTTCTGCCGTAGGACTCTGAAAAACGGTTTGAATATCTGGAGAATTTAATCCTAGCATGGCGCAATGGGCTGTGAGAATTTCCCGCCGACCATCAGCTAAATGATGATGAGTGTGAAAGATTCCCCCCGCGAGTTTCATCAATTTACCATGATAACCAAATAATAAAATTTCTTTTACACCTAAAACATCAGCCGCTACTAACATCGGTCCCAACCAGTTGGCCGTTTTCACCATTTGTGCAGGGTTGATACCGAGTTTTTGGGCTAAATCTAAGCCATTTTCGCCAATACAAAAGACTAAAGTGGGAAATTGACTGGCTTTTGCTGCTAAATCAGCGCGGAAAGCTGATAATTGATCTGGTGTACTTAAAGGTTGAGAAATCCCTGTTGTTCCTAGCAAGGATAGTCCTTCGACAACTCCGAAAGCAGAGTTAGAAGTCCGAATTGCGAGCGATCGCCCCTCTGGTAAAATAATTGTTACCTTGATTTTTTCCGTCGGCGCTAATAATCGCTGTAAATTTTCCGTTAATAACCTTTGAGCATAACCATAAATTGCCGCTTTCCCCTCACCATTGAGTTGTTTACCAATTCCCTCTCCACCCTGAATAATTACTGTTTCTCCATCTCCCTCATACCATGCCACCACAGCCCAAATTGGTGTATTCTTCGTTAAATCCAGATTATCACCCGGATCACTGCGAGTAATCGCCAAAGCATGATTTTCCGATATTCCCGCCACTTGTTCAATGGGTATTTGGGCAATTTCAGCAGGTTCAATTAAGTCTATATTAGTAATCTGCAAAGATTGATGATGGCGTAACCAATGCAAAGCCGCAACAGCAGCAGCACAAGCAAAAACAGGTAAAGTGTATCCAGAACTGGACATATTAACAATTTAAAATTAACAATTCAAAATTCAAAAAAATCTTACCCACTCTTCATCTAAATTCCCATTTTTGATAATAAAACCTGCATATCTTCCCAAGAAATATCTTGTTGAAGATAATGGGGTGAGTCAGGATTATAGGGACTTGCTATGCGGTCAATTGTGATAATTGTAGCCGTATCTGGTAACACCGGGACATCTGGATCATAAGCAGTTGGACGCATCAAAGAACTAGAAAAGCCTTTAAACACAGCAATTTGATCTGGTTCACCATCAATTTCTACATTAATAATGAGAACTTCTTGGGATTTTTTAATGGTATATTGTTCCAGTCTTTTACTAATAGAGTTATTCATGCAGTGGGGACTATGATTTTTGTGATTAGTTTGATGGGAATGATTTATTATTTGGGATAATTCGGTCGGGACTATAGCGATTTCTATCTAAGTGAGGTACAGCAGGAAAGAATTAACCGCAGATAGAAAATGATGGACGCGGATAAACGCAGATAATTTTGCTTAATGTGTAGCTGAACGTCCATATTTGCCAAGTTTAACCGCGACAAAATAACTTAAGTAAATTACATAAATTGCTAAAGTAACTATGCCTAAAAATCCGAGAAAAGCAGGTTTGCTATTATGGTGAAAATAGTCTTTAAATAGTAATGGTGCTTCTAACCAAACGCTACAGTAAGGAGTTTTGAGAGCAGTTCCTGAAAAAGCACACCCCAAAAAAGGTAGAAGAGCTATTGCTCCTAAACTACAATAAACTGTTGTTGCCCAACGCCAAGAAGTAAAAATCAGTTTTAATGGACTATTGGGATAATAGTCAATTTCATCATTGATGTCTACCCAAAACCATAGTGCCATAGGAATGAGAACCTGCGCCATGAGAGCGGAGATGAAACTAACTCCGAAACCACCAATCATCAAGTACATACTAATAGCTAATAAACTAGCTACTCGCCAGTAAATCATTAATAAGCGCTGCATTCCTTCTGCTTTTTGTACAAATGTCCAAACCAGAAGAATTAAAGGAATAATCAGCGTAAATAATAACGCCAATCGGTAGTCCATCCAAACATAAGGTCGAAACCATATTTGTGTCATAAAGTCAATAAAAAAATAGAAAAATTTGTGAATAGATATTTGATAGCGTAACGTGGCTTTAGCCATTCAACAAAGAAGTTTGTTTAGTGACCGGACTTTGTTCCAACAGGAAAAACGGGGAGTTTATTCCCCGTTTGGTTCAGATTCATTGATTCATGGTGCTTAAAGCCATTGATATCCCAAAAAATTATTACTCAATAAAACAGGTATAACTAAGTAATTGGACAAAAATATTTACAGTCATTGCGAGGGAAGAGAAGCAATCACAACTATTGGAATTGCTTCATTTCACTTCGTTCCATATGGCTAACGCCACGCTACGCTTACGCAATGACATTGTGTAATTAATTCTGTCCAACTACTTACTATTGCCAAACCCTGAAACCTTATTGATATCGTCACGATTTTATTGGGTTTCAGACATATTGAGGAAAATTGGCAATAGTATTCATATTTACCTCCTGATTTTAATCTTCGTACAGACGGCACTCATCTGCTTCTGGATTAGCATCGCAGTATTTCTCTAAAGAGTTTTTGGGTTTAATTTGACGTTTATGAGAAGCCTCTGCTTGTAGTTCTTCTACAGCATCCCACGCCGCAGCACA
The DNA here is from genome assembly GCF_001672085.1 of Anabaena sp. AL93. Classification (NCBI taxonomy): domain Bacteria; kingdom Bacillati; phylum Cyanobacteriota; class Cyanophyceae; order Nostocales; family Nostocaceae; genus Anabaena; species Anabaena sp. AL93. The sequence goes on from NZ_LJOU01000163.1 coordinate 6,339, forward strand.
TTCAGCAGAGTTGCTACCTGAGATATCACATACAGTGCGAGCTTGTTCAACTTCTTCTTGGATTTTCTCTTGGATATCGTTACTGGTTTTTTCTTGAATATTAGTCATGATTTTGTCTCTTTATGTTTTGTTTATACTAGTATAGAAAAAGTTTGAAAATTTTAGTTTTCTGTCTCTGAGATTACTAGTTTTGCACTTTTGGCGATAATTCTGGTGGGTAGTATCTCCCCAATAGGCTTTTTGCTTACTGAGCGAGATATATCTAGAGTATTATCCCATGAATATGATAAGCTGTCATACCTATAACTTGCATGATCTTCATTTTGAATACAGACTTGGAAGATCGTTTGTAAGCATTTTCTGAGAAATTGTGATTGAATATACTGGTTTGTAGGTTGATTATTTACCTGGACTTACTATTCCTGACCATTGCACCTTTTTCTCTTTTTCTCGCCGATAAGAGAAGAAATGTTCTGGAGTTTGGAAAGTACAATAGGGTGCGATCGCTACTTGTTCTACACTAAATCCTAATTGTTCCAATTGTAAAGCATTTACCTGGCGCACATCTAAACGCACCTTTCCCGGTTCTGGATCTCTCAGCAAAGGTGAATTAGGTAAATTGTGCAAAGCAGAAATAACTCTTTCTGGTTGACCATCTGGTACAACGGTACTGCCAATTTCCGCAGCCACTTCCACAGAGACTTGGTAAACTTCCCCAGCAATAGCTGGACCCATTGCCACTCGCAAGTCTATTAAATTACTACCATGCGATCGCATTCTTGCAATAGCTTCAGGCACAATTTTCGCCGCTGTACCCCGCCAACCAGCGTGTAAAGCCGCCACCTGTCCAGTTTTGACATCGCCAATCAACACAGGTGTACAATCAGCAGAAGCCACCCACACAGCTTGTAAAGGTTGATGACTAATTAAACCATCTGCCAACGCCAAATCATCATCACTGGCATTGACATGATCATCAACTTCCTGGGGAGTTAAAACAGTATTGCCATGTACCTGTTTCAAGCGATAAGCTAAAGCATCGGGTTGTAGAACCGGAGTTAGCTCATGAGGTAAGCGTGGCCAAAACTGTTGGGTAAAGAAACCATGAGACCAGGGTTCTAGAAGATTACAAGTTAAGTAAGGTAGACCTTCCCAATTGTGCCATTGCCAAGTGTGCATCTTTAACCAAACCTCAATAGACAATTAATAACCTTCAATCAATGCTACAGCAGAAGTCAGGAGGTAGGGGCGCAGGGCCTGCGCCCATTCAGGAGTTCAGGAGTATGGCTAACGCCACGCTGCGCTATCAGGAGTTCAGGAGTATGGCTAACGCCACGCTGCGCTATCAGGAGTTCAGGAGTATGGCTAACGCCACGCTGCGCTATCAGGAGTTCAGGAGTTCAGGAGGAAGAAATTTCTCCCCTACATCCCCTACTCCCCCTACTCC
>NZ_LJOU01000164.1:0-7626 GCF_001672085.1 Anabaena sp. AL93
CGGCAGGGGAGGTAGGGGAAGTAGGGGAGAAATTTCATTCTTCATTCTTCATTCTTCATTCTTCATTCTTCATTCTTCATTCTTCTGACTGGGCGCAGGCCCTGCGCCCCTACATCCTGACTTCTGCTATAGAAATTAAATTGCCGCCCAGGGTCAACTAGGCGGCGTTAGTTTTTTGGCAATTTTTTCTCAATTTCAGGAACTGTGAGGAATTCTTTCTATTTCTGCATAACCACTAAAAATCAATCTTTGACCTTCTGTTTCTAAACGATTTAGTCGCATTTTTACCCCATCTAAATCAAAGCGATCTAAATCAACCATATTATCCAAAATTTCTACCAATGCCACACTTAAAGTCTGGGAAATTTCTCTTTGTGCTTCTGGAACTCCCTCAAGTTCAATCTTTGGTTCTTTGAAAGAAACCCGCCTTCTTCTTTCAATCCCAATACCGACAGTCATAGCTAGTGGTATGAGTTCGCCGTTGTTTAAATCAGCTTTAGCTACTAAATGCAAGCGATTTTCGGGTAATAGCTTGACCTCAACTTCGGTAAAAGAAATTGGTTCGCCACCAGATATGGCAATCAAAGTGGGTTCAGAAAGGTTAAGCAGGCGCTTTTTCACCAATTCTGACTCAAAAGCCCGATTAATACCTTCTTCTGATAGAATCACCTGAGCTACAGCCTGGGTAGGTTGTTTGAGGGTAAGTTTACCACTTAAAACCGAGCCGAAGTCAATGGCTACAGCGTCGGTTTCAAAGGACATTTCCTCAACTGCGAAATCTTTGCGAATTACTAAGCCGCGACCGTTCATTTTAAAGCTATCAATGCTGCCTTGCAACAGTTTGCTGGAGGGATAGCAGCGCACAAAGACTTCTACCGACTCGCTCTGGGTAAACAGGTGGCGAATCGTTTGGCTGGCGACTGTGTTGAGCATTCGCTCTCCCCAATCGGTGCTTTTGGTATCTGTTAAACCAGTAAGTCCGCCGAACATTAGGTTTTAGTCTCTAGAAGTTCTTTATATTTTTGTAACAAATTGTGAACAATTATGCAAGCGATCCCTTGATTTAATCTGCTGATGGGTTAGAACAGGATAACTGATGGTTGATGGTGATTGGTCATTGGTCATTGGTCATTGGTCATTGGGAAAATTCTTTCTCCCCCCCTACTCCCCCTACCTCCCCTACTCCCCCTACCTCCCCTACTCCCCCCCACTCCCCCTACCTCCCCCACTCCCCCTACTCCCTGTTCCCTATTGCCTTCCGCTGAGTTTGATAAATGTGGATTTCGTCTACTAAATCTTTAATACCAGGAATATCATAGCCATAAAGTTGAAACCCCTTACCGACAGAATTAGTTAAAACTGCTGAACCCTTACCTTGATAATAAACAGGAACTGGAAGGTTAGCATGATTTCCCCAACCATATTTGATATTAGGATTAGAACCCCAAAAATGACCAGCTTTGATAGAATCAGATTCAGCGGTTAAAGCTTCTGCACCTTTTTCTTTCAGCAGTTCGGAAAAATTGGGATTTAAAGTGAGATAATGATCATGATCGGCGGTGACAATTAGTAGATTATTTTCCCAACCACCGTTATTTTTAATCCAGTCAATTGTTGTTTTTACAGCCTTATCAAAATCCAAGACTGTCCCAATCATATTATCTAAGTTATCATCATGGGCAGCCCAATCAATATCACCACCTTCTACCATTAACCAAAATCCATCTTTGTCTTTAGATAAAACTGCTAAAGCTGCTTTGGTTAAATCATCAAGTGTGGGATTTTCATTAATTTCTTTCGCAATAAAAGATTTGTCGGTTTCTCCAGCAAGTAGAGGCCGAACTGTATCGGGGTTTTTTCCTTGAGAACCAAACAGGGAAAAGATACTCAAACCGGTATTACTGTAATCACCATTAGCGGTACTTACAGGGAGATTTCCCTCTTGTCCTCTAGCTCCATATAATCCTAACAGGCGATCGCCCATATTTGGATCTAATTTAGCCGCAGTAGTCCCTAACTTATCAGCCGCATCTTTTCCCCGTTCTAAAAATGTGTAGTTATAGCGGTTTTGATTGGGGTTTTTACTCAATTCTGCATAGGTCGTTTTAGTGATATATTCAAACTTAGTTGGCGGTTCTACGCCCGTAGGCAGAGGTTGACTACTCGCACCTGTGAGAGGATGACCACCACCTAAAATTACAGTTGGTTGATATATGCGAAGTTCCTGCTGAAGAATATTATCTAAAGTTGGATAATCACCATCATATTTATTGCGACGATTCACGTTTGCTGCTGCTGCTCCCGGTGTAGCATGATCAATAGGAACAGAAGTCACAATCCCCGTAGATTTACCATGATCAGCCGCAGTTTTGAGAATGGTTTCTAAAGGTTTTTCAAATATATCCACAGAAATAGCATTGTTATAGCTTTTGACTCCTGTGTACAGAGTAGTCGCTGTATTAGCAGAATCAGGATAACTATGCTTGATATATTCAGGATCATTCCCAGGTGTCCAAGGATTTATTCCCCCACGCTGAGGATCATAACCCACTAAATTACCTACCGCATTAGATTGAGGATTTTTACCTCCTCCAGACGGTGTATTTCCGGGATTAAATTGAGGTTGGAATTTAAACCCTGGTAGAATCGGACTAGCACCTGTAATCGGATTAGAGTTTGATAACGCAGAGTTACCCGTGCTGAAAACCCCATTACCAGGAGCAATGGTAGTACCATAGGTGGTAGCAAGGGCGTAATTATCCAGAGTTTGAAAACTCAGTCCTTCCCCCTTACCAGAAGTGTAATTATATCCTTTAGCCATAGCCCCAGCGCGAGCCATTTCCCAGCCCATACCGTCCCCAATCATCAGAATGACGTTTTTGGTTTTAGTGACAGGTGTAGCGGGGCTAGAATGGTTAGTCAGAGTGATGAATATACCAACTACAATGATCAACGCTGTAGTAAATAAACGGCGTTTAAATCGGAATTGTGTACTAGATTTAATTACCATTGGTAAAATGCCTGCTAGGAAATTGCTCTATGATGAGAGAATATTACAAAATGATCACAAAACTTTAAATTGACTCATCATGGCGAAAATTCAGTTTGCTAAAGGTATTGAAGAAAGAGTAGTTCCAGATGTCCGGTTGACAAGAGCAAAACAAGGGGAAAGTGGTACAGCCACGTTTGTGTTCACCAATCCTGACATCTTGTCACAAGATGGTACAGATGAAGTTACCGGGTTGTATTTGATTGACGAAGAAGGGGAAATCGTGATTCCTGGGGTTCAGGGTAAATTTGTCAACGGTAAACCGGAATCCTTAGAAGCGATTTATGTGATGAAGTCTAATGAAGAATGGGATCGGTTTATGCGTTTCATGAATCGTTATGCTGAACAAAATGGACTCGGATTAAGCAAATCTTAATTAGTCAGTAGGGGCGCAGGGCCTGCGCCCAGCATTGCTCAGTGGTCATTGGTCATTGGTTATTGGCTAAAACGTAAAATATCTATGGAATTTCAACCACACCCAAATACACAGCAAGTTTCTGTAACTTGTGCAGTGATTACCGTTAGCGATACCCGTTCCCCAGATACAGATAAAAGTGGTCAATTAATTAAAGAACTACTTTTAGCTGATGATCACACTGTGTCATTGTATCAGATTATCAAAGATGAGCCTAAAGAAATTCAATCCCAAATGACAGCCTTGGGCGAAGATACTCGTATCAATGCTGTGATTTTTAATGGAGGAACGGGAATTGCTCCCAGGGATACTACTTATGATGCTTTAGAAAAGCTATTAGAAAAGACTTTACCCGGATTTGGGGAATTATTTCGGTTTTTAAGTTATCAAGAAATTGGTTCTCGCGCTATGGCTTCTCGTGCTGTCGCCGGCGTTTATCAAAGCAAAATCATTTTTTCTCTTCCTGGTTCTAGTAATGCTGTACGACTGGGGATGGAAAAGTTGATTTTACCGGAATTGGTGCATTTGGTAAAACAATTAAATTTGCAGAATTAAACATAATTGATAAATTGATCTTAGTCGTGAGGTGACAGATCCCCGACTTCTTTAAGAAGTCGGGGATCTAATTCATTTTATAATGTGAAGATGATTTTTCATCCTCAAATCTCAATGGTTCATAGACAATCAAAAAATCACATCCTGTTAATCCTTAAATCCTGGACATCCTGATTCTGACAAAATATTATTGTTATCATCCAAAGCCTCCCGTGAGCATTCCCCAGTAGAGCCAGGGAACGAGGGAAAATCTAACAATCACATCCTGTTAATCCTGAACTCGTTCCCAGACTCCGGCTGGGAATGGGAGTTTGAGGCTCTGCCTCAAATACAGTGAATATAATGGAGGCAGAGCCTCCTGTGGGCATTCCCCGGCAGAGCCAGGGAACGAGGGATTAACATCACCAAAGAAACTCCCTACAACCCTTTTAATAAACCCATTATTTTTTCAGAAAAGGCAGTATTCCCTTGAGCCTTGAACAATTGCGCTGCTCGTTGCAGGTCTTCTCTGGCTTTTTGTTTGTCACCAAGTTCATAATAAACAACTCCCCGGTTGGTGTATGCGTTGGCATAGTTAGGATTAATCTTGATAGCTTGGTTGTAATCATCTATTGCTCCTGGCTTATCTCCTAATTCATCACGGACAATTCCCCGGTTGTAGTAGGCTTGGGCTAAGTTAGGATTAATCTTGATAGCTTGGTTGTAATCATCTATTGCTCCTGGCTTATCTCCTAAATCATTACGGACAACTCCCCGGTTGTTGTAGGCTAGGGCATAGTTAGGATTAATCTTGATAGCTAGGTTGAAATCTGCTATTGCTCCTGGCTTATCTCCTAATTCATAACGGACAATTCCCCGGTTGTAGTAGGCTAGGGCTAAGTTAGGATTAATCTTGATAGCTTGGGTGTAATCATCTATTGCTCCTGGCTTATCTCCTAAATCATCACGGACAATTCCCCGGTTGTAGTAGGCATCGGCATAGTTAGGATTAAACTTGATAGCTTGGGTGTAATCATCTATTGCTCCTGGCTTATCTCCTAAATCATCACGGACAATTCCCCGGTTGTAGTAAAATCCTGCACGGGGACTGAATTCAATGGCTTTATTTATCGCTGCTGCTGCTTCTCTATATCTTTTTAAATTACTTAAAACTCCCCACTTCTCATTATACAAATTAGGATTATTGGGCTGGAGTTGAATGGCTTTATCTATGGCTGCTAAGGCTTTATCCAGTTGGTTTGATTTTCGATAAACTACACTTAAATAATTCCAAGCAGGAACAAAATCAGGTTGAGATTTCACCGCTTGCTGTAATGCAGTTATAGCTTCGGGATATTCTCCACTCTCAAATAATGCCAAACCCTTACCATAATAAGCTAGGTGAATAAACTTTGGTTTTTGCTTAATTGCTGCGTCAAAAGCCTGTATTGCTTCTGGATAACGACCTAACCGCCACAGTTGATTTCCCCTTTCTAACCATTGACTGGCGGTAGTATTGCCTTGGGAAACATCTACTGATAAAATCGCTGTTTGAATAGACTTAACTTCTTGTTGATTTAGTTCTGGTGTTGGGGTGGTTTCTATCTTTTGTGCTTGAGTATTCAGTCGGGTAGCTAATGCCAAAAATGTACTCACCGGAATACCCAAACTATTACCTAATTGGATATTTCCGCCACTACTACTATTATTATCAATAGCAGCCTCTCCCTCAGTTCTGCCATGAATACCTATTACCCGCCCTTGGGAATCTAAAACAGGTCCTCCACTCATACCGCCAAAGGTGATACTACTATAAACTAATTCATATCCTCCTGTTAAAGAAACTGCTGCTTTAGCTGTACCCGAACTGTTATTGTTAAAATCTGATTGGGTAGTTTGTAATAATCCTCTCTCCTTACTATAAATCTGTCCCAATGTGAATCGCCAAGGTGATTTTTCTCCTAACCTGGGATAACCCGCCGTGAACATATATTCATCATCTTGTATGGGATAATTTGCTAAAGTCGCAACTTGATAATTTTCCCGACTGGTGAATTTAACTACTGCTAAATCTACCCCCTCTTCTAATTTAATGGTGCTGGGTTCTACGGGATATTGTTTACCATCTACTGTGACGATTTTATAGGTATTTGGCTCACATAGTCCTACTTTATCTGGTGGTTTACAAACTACATGAGCAGCAGTTAAAACGGTGTAAATATCTCCTTCTTTAGCAATAATAATTCCTGAACCATTAGCACCGCTACTGCTATCAATTTTGACGGTAATTTGTTTAGCTTTTGCTTCTAATTCTCCTAACCAACCTGTTAATGGTACTTCTGCTATTGTCTGTTTAATATCTGGTATAGGTAAATTATAAGCGGTGAGAACTTCTGGTTTTACCTGACCTAAAACGGTTTTAATAGGTATTCCCCAACTCAGTTTTCTAAATTCTTGAATTTCTGTATTTGTCGGGCGTTTTCCGTTGGTATAAGTATAAGCAGAATTGGACCAAGGATAGGAACTAATGCCATTAATTCCTATTAAATTTCCTGTATTACTAATAATTGCACCACCACTCATTCCCGGTTGAATATCGCTAGTATAGCCAATTTCATAACCATCTTTTAAACTGGGTTGAGAAATGATTTGTTGTATTTTTCCTGTTGTTAATACTAATTTATCCTCAGATACAGCATAGCCTGCGGACATAACTGGTGTTTCTAAGTTAATATCAAAAGAGGCGATTCTCTCAGCAATTTCTGATGGTAAACAATATTTTTGATTAGATGTAAATTCTACTATAGCTAAATCGAATTTATCAAAATTAGTATCAGGTAAAATTTTACCTGTATATTTTTGACCATCGGCTGTGATAATATTGATATTATTAATTCTTCTGACAACGTGGGAATTAGTAACTACTAAATAAGAATTATCTTTTCTAGCGAAAATTGTCCCGGAAGCGCCTCTTTCTTTGTCTCTGACTCTAACTGTAATTTGTTTAGCAATGGTTTGTAATTGTGGGTCTGAATAAATACCGTTTTCTGGGTCTGCTGGTTGTAATTTGCACCTTTGCGAGGTCTGTGTAAGTAGTTTTGTTGTCTTGGTTTGGGTTTCTATAGCTGACACTGGATAAGGTAGCAGCAGTAAGCAGGAGATAATGGCGATTTGACGTTTCATGATTAGTTAAATAGTGTTTTTATTAGTGGTAATTTACCCCCCTTAATCCCCCCTTTACAAGCTACGGTGTACACACAAGTCTTCTATAGTTGCCCCACAACGTTTAGATCCCCCCAACCCCCCTTAAAAAGGGGGGCTAAATTCTTCAAAGTCCCACTTTTTAAGGGGGATTTAGGGGGATCGGATCACGTTTAGCATCCTGTCTAGAGATGTGTGTACACCGTAGCCTTTACAAGGGGGGCTAAATTCTTCAAAGTCCCCCTTTTTAAGGGGGATTTAGGGGGATCGGATCACGTTTAGCATCCTGTCTAGAGATGTGTGTACACCGTAGCCTTTACAAGGGGGGCTAAATTCTTCAAAGTCCCCCTTTTTAAGGGGGATTTAGGGGGATCGGATCACGTTTAGCATCCTGTCTAGAGATGTGTGTACACCGTAGCCTTTATAA
>NZ_LJOU01000165.1:0-7400 GCF_001672085.1 Anabaena sp. AL93
CCCCAACCTCCCCTGCTTGCCTTCACCCCTCATTTTCGGGTTGACAGACTACTAGCGCAATATCCCATTGTCTCCATCTAGGGTTACTTTTACACCCACAGGTAAAGCAGCATTGGGGCTATCATGACCAAAGGGGAGGTTAGAAACTATGGGAATACCTAAATCACCCAAACGATCGCGCAAAACTTCCTCTATAGTAAAACTAGGTATGTGAGGTGGGGCTTCACACTTGGTAAACCCTCCCAAAGCAATACCACGAACTTTAGATAAAGCCCTGCTCAACCGCCACTGTGTCAACATTCTATCAATGCGATAAGGTGTTTCTGTGACATCTTCCCAGGCTAAGATGACACCATCAAGGTTGGGTAAAATCGGTGTTCCTAAAAGATGGGTAGCGACTGTGAGATTACCAGGAAGTAAGATTCCTGTAGTTGTACCACCACCCCAACCACAACCTTTTAAAGGTGCGATCGCCCGACCTTCTACTATGTCCAATAACCGCTTGATTGACCATTCTGGCTCATTGGTTAGGGTAGTCATGACGGGACCATGTACACTGGCAATCCCGGCGTTGTAGAGACTCCAAAGCAGGGCTGTAATGTCAGAAAAGCCGATTAACCATTTAGGGGTAATGGTATTTTCTTGCCAAGTCCAATCTTCTAAAATCCGGCTACTACCAAAACCACCTCTCGCGCAGAGAATACCCTTGCATTCTGGATCTTGCCATGCTGTGGCTAATTGTTGACGACGGTGGGCATCTGTACCAGCTAGATAACCATGTCTATCATTTATATTTTCGCTAATTTTAATCCGATAGCCGTGGGACTTCCAAATTTCCACACCTTGATTAAAAGCTTCAACTTCTCGCAATGCACCACTGGGGGCAATGACGCGCAGTAAATCACCGGGTTTGAGGGGTGGGGGTAGGAGGGTAGATTTGAGATTTTGAATGTTAGACATCAAGAGAATTACTGGCGGTTGTTAAATTCTGAGTAGATGTGGTATTTGTATCGGTGATAGTAGGTTTCTGATTTCCGCCGATATTTTCCCGTTGGTTAATTAAATAAATACTGATTAAGGTAAGAAAAACCCCAAACCATTGAATAGTAGTCAGGACTTCATTGAGAAAAATATAACCAAATATTAAAGCAAAAACGGGTGTGAGAAAAGTCAGAGAACTTAAACTGGTGAGATTACCACTGGAGGCAAAGTAGAAAAATAATCCGTAAGCGATCGCACTGCCAAATACAGTAGCATAACCTAATCCCATCCAGTCCGATAGGACAAGATTTTCCCACTGTTGAGATTCTAATACTGAAGAAATTCCCCACAAAGGCAAGCCACCGATAATCATGTGCCATCCTGTAGCCGTTACCGGATCTGCATAGCGGCAAACAAACCGAATCATCACTGTTCCCACAGCCATTGATAAAGCGGCGAGTAACATTAATAACTCACCACTATTAAATAACTCTTGCCAATTATCTATGGAAGTAGTGATCCCCGCCTCAAAAAGATGGAAAATCCACTCTTGGGGTAAACCAATCAGACTAATTCCTGTAATTCCCAAACCTAACCCCAACCATCCCCATAAACCAATATGTTCTTGAAATAGCCAGAGTGAAAGTAAAGCGACTGCTAAGGGTTGGGAGTCTATCATCACCGAACCTAAGCCGGCATTGGTTCTGACTAAACCTTCGGCTAAAAAGCCTTGAAATAATGTACCATCAACCAAAGCAAATATAATAATCCACAACCATCCTAACCAACTTTGAGGTTGGGGTTTACCCATGAATGCAGCCACTATGAGAATTAATACTCCCGCAGGTATCAATCTGACTCCAGCCATAAATAGGGGTGTAGTATGAGGAATTACGCCTTTCATTGCCACCATTGCTGTACCCCAAAGGAAAAAAGGAGCAATTAATAGCAGATACGCAAGGGGATTTTTAGATCCACTGAGTTGCACTTGCATGAGATAATTGTGGTTTTTATGAATAGTTGAAAAAATTAGTTTAACTGATTTTACGGTTTTTAAACTACCCACACTATAAACTTATAGAATAATTATTAAACGCAGATAAACGCAGATAAACGCGGATGAATAAATTTGAGGATTTTTATGAGGAGAATGTATGATTACAACTAAACCCAGGGTTGAAGATAGTTTTGGGATTACATTAGCACCATTGTCTGTGGAAGAAATCTACAGTAAAGCAGATAATCCTGCTAATGGTGCTGTGGTACTGATGAGTGGTATGGTTCGTAATCAAACTGATGGTAAGTCTGTGGTAGCTTTGGAATATCAGGTTTATGAACCGATGGCTTTACAGGTATTTTATCAAATTGCTGATGATATTCGCCATCAATGGTCTGATGTGAGTCGGGTGGTAATATATCATCGCATTGGCAGATTATTAGTTGGGGAAATTAGTGTGGTTGTGGCTGTGGGTTGTCCCCATCGTGGTGAGGCTTTTGCCGCTTGTGAGTATGCTATTGATACACTCAAACATAATGCGCCAATTTGGAAAAAGGAACACTACAGCTTGCTAGGTGAAGATGGTTCTCCCATAGCAGACTCTAGTTGGGTATCTATTAAAAACTGTAACCATTAAATAGGGGCAGAAGTTTGAGAACCTCCACCCCTACCAAACCCGTTACCTGTTAAGTAGGTAGAAAAAATTAATGATACAGAAAAATTGGATTTAGTGTAGGGGTAGCACCCCCGTGCCTACCGCGATATTTGGGGCTTAATTAAAGGTTTTTACTGATGTCCGCAATTAATTGATCTAGTTCGCTGATTTCAACTAATATATCAGGGTCACTGAAGGATTTCAGAGCATCGGCTGTTCTTTGTATGATAAAAAAGTCCAGCTTCTAGCCGTTTTGAGTATAACATTCGTCAACCCAACCTACGAAATGAGATTATTTACCAATCATGGCAACAATAATAGATAAAGGCACATGAAAAAAATAATCTTGTTGAAATTGTTCTTCTCTGACTGCGGCTAAAAATTTGTTAATAACATGATCTGCTGGTTGGTAATGATATGTGGAATCCCAGATTATTTGTAGATGATTATCTTGACGTTGGATGATAAATCCTAAATGTTTTAATGCTTGAAAACCCAAATATAGGGTTTGATCACTAATACCTAGTTTCTCTAAAAGTTGGACTTGGGTAACAGGTTGATTTTTTCGACTCAGGTATTTAGAAATGCCTAATAAAGTTAACCAAATGTCCTTGGGAGTTAAATTATGGGGTTTTTTCCAAGCAATAACTAATTGTTTTTTCTGATTTAGTGATTGCTTTACCCACAAACGTAAATTATCCCAATTATTAGGGCAATCTTGCATAATTAATAATGATTCTTCTGAGGTTAGTTCGGTTAAATTTTCCTGATTTCGCCAATCTAAAATTAATGCTGAATTTTTGGTTTTTAATTCACTTTCCGTATTAGGACGGACGGCGATTAATCTAATTTCATAACGTTTTTTAAAGCTGTTAAAATCAATTTCGGCAATACAATCACATCTACCAATAGGCAATTCTTCTTTATAGTGTCCCCACCAAATCCCCGGAAACGGATTGTTGGTAGAATTATCTCGAATATTGAAGTCAGTTTTAATATATTGGATTTTATTTCCTTTTAAATCTTCTTGATTTTTATGCCAAGAATTTTCAAACCAACAGTTTTTGATTAATAATTTGGGGATAGGATTGCCCATTCCACAGGGTTCTAATAGTTTTAATTCTAAAAATAAATCTTTGCCTAAATCGGCAACTGTCACCACCAAATCAGCTTGCACTGTTGGAGTGAGATTTATTCCTCCTAAAGATTGACGTAATTTCTGGTTAATGGCGGCTGTAAATAGGGGAATATTTTCTACTAATAAACTCAAACCCGCAGCAAAGGGATGTCCTCCAAAACGATGTAATAAATGGGCTTGTTCTTGAACTAATTGATATAAATCAACGGAGTTAATGGAACGGGCAGAACCTCGTGCTAGAGATGGGCTAGAATCCGTCTTATTTTCTTTTGCTTCTGTACTTAACAAAATTGTCGGTCGCCCTGTTTCTTGGGCAATTTGTCCGGCAACCAGACCTAAAACACCACCTGCCCATTGAGGATCTTCTAAAACGATGACGCTGGTGGTTGATAAGTCTAATTGACTGAGTTTTTTAGTAACTTGGACTTGGACATCTTTTTGTAAAGATTTGCGACGGGAATTAGCTAATTCTGTTTCTTCTGCAAGTTGTTGACAACGCTGCATATCTCTACTGGTTAATAATTCTATACAGAAACTAGCATCACCATGAATACGACTAACGGCGTTAATGCGGGGTCCCAAACCAAAGGAAATATCTGTGGGGCGATCGCCACTTTTCTGGCATAATTCTAATAATTTCCCCACTCCTGGTCTTCTTCTGGCTGATGGGATTTTTTTAAAGTCTGTGTGTAATTGTTGAATTCCCAACTGTGCCAAATAGCGACAATCACCACTTAATTGGACTAAATCGGCAATTAATCCTACTGCTACTAAATCTAATAAATCTGTTAATGGATGTTCGGGAATATCTGGCAAACTTATATATAATGCTTCCACCAATTTATAAGCAACTGCCACACCAGAAAGATGATATAAAGGATGTTCTTTTGCTAAATAACGCGGGTTAATAATGGCAACAACCGGAGGGCGTTCTGGTGGTAATGTATGATGGTCAGTCACAATTACATCTATCCCTAAATTTTGGGCATAGATGATTTCTGAAATATTTGTACTGCCTGTATCACAAGTAATAATTAATTTACAACCTTGGGCGGCTAAATTATCAATTCCTGGCTGATTTAAACCATGAGATTCTATTAAACGATTGGGAATATAATAACTTAATTGACGATGTTGCTGAAAAAATTCACCTAAACCATCCCATAATACCGCAGTCGAGGTAATTCCATCGGCATCAAAATCTCCCCAAATAACAATTTTTTCTCCTGTTTTCCCCGCAGTTATTAACCGTTGTACAGCCAAATTCATTTCTTGTCCAAATTCAAAAGAATTGGCAGGTTGATAACTTTGATAATTAATAAAAGCCGCTAACTTTTCTTGATCTTGAATTCCCCGTTGCCAAAATAATTGAGCAGCAAAGTTACCACCTGTTGTTGGTACGTATTTTTTCACTAATTCGATAAACCAATCAGGAGGTTGTTCCGTTCCTGTTAAAATCCATTCCATTTTAAACCACATTCTAACTTCTGTATTTCTTTCTTTGCGCCTTTGCGCCTTTGCGTGAGACAATCTTATTCATTAATTTAAAGTGATACTTCAGCAATATTTTCTAAATTAGGAAATTGCTGGTTAATATCTTCTGTTGCTTGTGTGATTTTTTGACGTTGACACCTCATGGCATATTGACAAGATTCACATATTTTCTGGGATTTGGCAATTTGGGGTAATGATATATTATTCTGATAATCTTTTACCCATTGTGTGAGATTGTTTAATAGTTGATTTAATTCCTGTGCTGTTTTCTGATGTTCTTTCTCATTATAACAAAATTTAATATGTTTAGTTTGCTCTTTTGATTGCACAAACCAGTAGGTTAGGGAAATATTTTCTAATAAATAGTTGCTAGTTTCTGCCATGACGTACAGATAAAGTTTTGTTTGCCAATTTTCAGCTAATGTTGCTCTTTTTGGTGGTTGGGGATAGGTTTTCCAGTCGAGAATTTGAGATTGATTTTGGTCAGCAATTAATAAATCATAAATGACAGTCAGGAGATAATTACCAATTTGTAATGTTCGATAATGTTCGCTTTCTCGAAAAGTTTGATTATGAATATTAGTTATAAATATTTCTGGAGCAATTTTGCTAAAGTCAGTCATCCAATTTTGTAATTGAGGATCTGCTTGTAGTAATTTATTAATAGGTAAATCCATTTCTCGCTGCTGCATAAGCAAGTGAAACCGACTACCTAAAATTTGATATTCTTCGTGTTTAGGATCTAGAGGAGTATTTAGTTGTTCTAAGTAGCTATGTTGGAATTTACGGGGACAAGCTGCGAGTAAGTTTAGATGTCCTTGGGAAAGTCGGAGTATGGGGGTAGAAGTTGGTAGCATGATTCTATTTTATTGATCTAAATCCAAAAATAAAGATTCTATGTCCTGACTTGCCCCTACAGATAGAATATACTCCATTATTTTTTATTCTCACGAGCAATTCTAATTTTTTCTTGTAATCTAGCCATAACAACATCACTACTAACCACTTCACCTCGGTCAATTTGGGCAAGTCCTACAGCGACTTTTTTGCGTGTTCCTTCCATTCCTGATCCTCTTTTTTCCACTCCGATAACACTTTAAGTGCTTTAATTATCACATCGTCGGCATTGGTATAATGACCTGTGGCAATATAGGAATGGATCAGTTCTTCAGTTTCTGGTTTTAGTTGAATTTTCATGATTTATAATCATCAATTACTTAGTAAAAAATAAAAGGTAAAAGGGTGAAGTGTGCATTCCTCATTCATCCTCTTACCTTTTTCATATACCTGATGCTTATCCTATATTATCTCGTGCATCCCTCACTGCGGCAATAAAAAAGAATACGGTGAGAGGAATGCTCAAAGCTAGGATAATGGCAGTGGTTGGGACACCAAAATCTGGTTCTCCATAACTCAATTCAAAAACTGAACCAACAGCGGCGATCGCTGCAACACAAGCACCACCTAAAAATAAACCGCTTTTTGGAGTTAAATACACTACTAGACCACCCTATACTACTGGTTTCACTGCCTGATACGAGAAGCCATTTTTAGATAACTCTTCGTTTAAAGTCAAGGAATTTTCTACACGATCTACAAATACCACACCATTAAGGTGATCCAATTCGTGAAGAATACAGCGACCGAGTAAATCACCTGCTGTTAAGGTTTGGGGACGACCATATTCGTCTTTATAGGCGATTGTTACCACTTCTGGACGTTTTACATCTAGAAAGACATTAGGAATACTTAAGCACCCTTCCTGAGCCACACAGAGCTTACTGCTAACCTGTTTAATGGTAGGGTTAATTAACACTAATGGCGGATGATTGGGTTGATCTGGTTCGCAGTCAATAACGATAAGTTGTTTATTGATGCCAACTTGAGGTGCAGCCAAACCAATGCCATCTGAGCTATACATAGTTTGCAGCATTTCGCGCACTAGTTGGCGGAGTTCGTCATCTATTTTAGTAACCCGCTTTGCCGGTTGACGCAAAACGCGATCGCCTAAGTAGTGCATTTGCAAAGGTGGATTTTTTAATTTTTTCTTCTCGACAGCAATATCAGACGGCATGGTTTTTGATGGCTTGATAGTGAACAATATATTTTAATTCTATCGTTAGTGGGGAGTGGGG
>NZ_LJOU01000166.1:0-7053 GCF_001672085.1 Anabaena sp. AL93
CCTCTTGCCTCTTGCCTCTTGCCTCTTGCCTCTTGCCTCTGCAAGAGGCAAGAGGCAAGAGGCAAGAGGCAAGAGGCAAGAGGCAAGAGGCAAGAGGCAAGAGGCAAGAGGCAAGAGGCAAGAGGCAAGAGGCAAGAGGCAAGAGGCAAGAGGCAAATATTCTCAATAAGCAATGATTGTTGCAAATCAAGCCAAATATTTGTTATATTCTCAATTAATGAGCTTTGTTGAGAAAATTTAGTATGACTGTCTACACAACTGGTTCACTTAAAGCAGAGTTAAACGACCGTGGCTGGCGTTTAACTCCACAGCGCGAAACAATTCTACATATTTTTCAGGAACTCCCGCAAGGTGAACATTTAAGTGCAGAGGACCTATATCATCGTTTAGAAACTGATGGTGAAGGGATTAGTTTATCAACTATTTATCGCACTTTAAAGTTAATGGCGAGAATGGGGATTTTACGGGAGTTGGAATTGGGTGAAGGGCATAAACATTATGAAATTAATCAGCCTTATCCCCATCACCATCATCACCTCATTTGTGTTCGCTGTAATTCGACTATTGAGTTTAAGAATGACTCAGTTTTAAAGATTGGCGGAAAAACAGCGCAAAAAGAGGGGTTTCATTTATTAGATTGTCAAATGACAATCCATGCCGTGTGTCCTAAGTGTCAAAGAGCGCTGATGCCAATTTAATAACTAAGGCAAGAGGCAAAAGGTAAGAGTAATTACCAATTACTAGTACAGCACGGCGTAAATAAACCAACCATTTCCAAAAGCCAAAAAGCCTATGCAGTCTTAATTTTGACTTTTGACTTTTGACTTCCATTCTGCGGTACTAGCCCAAAATTTGGAGGATGAATCAAGTCGTGGGGAATCTGATGATTTGGAGAAAGCGGGGGATTAAAAACTTCCGCTTTTAATATCTTTGAGACTGATACCATAAAATTCTTGAGCGCGACTAATTGCTTTTTTGGTATCAGATGCCATCATGCCGTTGATTTGACCTTTATAGAAACCTTTTTCCTGTAGTCGTCTTTGGATTTCTAGAGTGGTGAAATCACTTTTGGCAGAGTTTTTAACTAAACTGTGTAACTTAGAACGGGTAGTTTGTCCAGCCAGTCCATTGATTTCTAGTTTGTGTTGTTTTTGAAAGCGTTTTACGGCATCAACTGTGTTAGAACCATAGTAACCATTGGGCTGATTTTGGAGAAATCCGGCGGTGATTAATTGTGCTTGGAGAATTCTGACGGCTTCACCGCGATCGCCTAAACTAAGTATATCTGGGTGATCTAATTTTTGAGAAGTAGTTGTTTGATTTTCATCGGTAACATCTGGTAATTTGGCTAGTGTGGATTTACCGACAACACCATCAACTGTGAGTTGATAAGCTTTTTGGAATCGTTTTACCGCTTCGTGAGTAATTGGACCAAAAATGCCTGTGGAATTACCATAATAAAAACCAGCGATTTTCAAGCGTTCTTGTAAAACTTTGACATCCGCACCTTCATCACCTTTGCTGAGGAGATTGGGGTCTTTGCGCTTCTTATTCACGGAAATAATATTATTTGAGATAGTGGGGGTTATCGGGGCTGTACTGATAACTTGATTATTGGCGGTTTTAATTTGAGATATTTCATTTTGTTGGAGACTGTTTACGGTAGCAGCGTTATCATTTTTTTCTAAGGCGAAAACACTACTAACACTATTCAAAATAGATATAGTTAGAGCCAGGGGAATCATGTATTTCCACGCACTACTAGAAAAGAGTTGCCAATTTGGTGCGGCTGTTGTTTTGAATAAAGAACTGAGGGATATTAACTCAGTGGTTTCTTCGTCTTGATTGGCAAAAGCTAAATGTAAATACGCAAGATTTTCCATATCCGGTTCCTAAATGAAATTATTTTTCTTCGATAGTTGCTTCCGCTTGATGCACCAAATTGCGGAGGTTTTCGAGGGTTTGTATATTCACATCCTGCCATAAGCCGCGTTGGTTGGCTTCTAGTAATCTTTCCGCAATATCGCGTAATGCCCAGGGATTCTTGTCATGAATAAATTCACAAACGGTAGCGTCTTCTAAATAAGCTTCTACAACACCTTGATACATATAATCTTCGACACATTGGGCGGTAGCATCGTAAGCGAAGAGAAAATCTACGGTTGCAGCCATTTCAAATGCACCTTTATATCCATGACGCATGACTCCAGCTATCCATTTAGGATTAACGACGCGGGAACGATAAACCCTGGCAATTTCGGCACTAAGTTGGCGGATTTTGGGTTGAGATGTGTTGGAATTGTCGCCAAAGTAGGTTTGGGGATTTTTACCTTGAAGAGAACGCACGGCTGCGGTTAAACCACCCTGAAATTGATAATAATCGTCGGAATCGAGTAAATCGTGTTCTCGGTTGTCTTGATTGTGGAGGACGATTTGCATTTGCTTTAAGCGTTGTTCAAAGGCTTCTGCATTTTTGTTCCCTGTTCCCTCACTAGAAGAATAGGCGTAAGCACTCCAATTTGTGTAAGCTTGGGCTAAATCCTGATCATTTTCCCAGTTTTGGGAGGCTATTAGTCCCTGGAGTCCTGCACCATAAGCCCCTGGTTGAGAACCAAAAACGCGATATTGCGATCGCTCTTGGGCTACTTCTAAAGATAAACCTTCTTGAGTCCATTGTGCTGTTTCTTGACGAACTGTATCTGCTAAGGGATTTTGGTCTGGTGGTTCATCTAAAGCTGAAACGGCTTTCACTGCTTGATCAAATAAAGCGATTAAATTGGGGAAAGCATCCCGGAAAAACCCGGAAATTCTTAGAGTGACATCCACACGGGGACGACCGATAATCGCCAAGGGTAAAATTTCAAAATCTACTACTCGTCTTGCTGCACCATCCCACACGGGTTGCACACCAAGTAAAGCTAAGGCTTCGGCTATATCATCACCACCAGTCCGCATGGTGGCTGTTCCCCACACTGATAAACCCAGGGTTTGGGGGTATTCTCCATGTTCTTGGGTGTAGGTTTCAATCAGGGTTTCAGCGGCTTTTCTGCCAATGTCCCAGGCGGTTTCTGTGGGTATGGCGCGAATGTCAACGGCGTAAAAGTTTTTACCTGTGGGTAGAACTTCGGGTCGTCCGCGGGTGGGTGCGCCAGAAGCCCCGCTGGGAACGTATTTTCCGTCAAGTCCCCGTAGGAGGTTTGTGGTTTCTTGGTTGGTTTTTTGTAGGGCTGGGAGGAGTTTGTCACTGATCCAATCCGTAGGGGCGCAGGGTCTGCGCCCAGAGATAACTTCTTCTACTAAATGGGCGGCTTCTATTTCTAGGAGTTCGACGACATCGCCGATGATGTGGCAGGATTTAAGTCTCTCGCAGAGGCGCAGAGGCGCAGAGAGGGGGGCTGAGAGGTTGTCGGTCAGGGGGTCTATGTCTATTTGCCATTGTTTGGCTATGGCGCGGGTAATGCCGATAGAATGGCGGTTGGGGATGCGGGCGATCGCTACTATTAGGTCTCGTAGTTGGGTTCCTTGGGGACATTGACCGAATATGTGTAAGCCGTCGCGGATTTGGGCTTCTTTGAGTTCGCACAAGTAACCGTCTAGGGAGTTTAAGATCAGGGTTTCAAAGTTGGCGATGTCTTCGGGGTTGGTGATTCCTAAGTCTTTGTACAGGTTTTCTTTGATGACGAGTTCTTGAATGCGATCGCGTATTGTTGGTAATCTGGAAGGATCTAAACTTTCGGCTTCGTAATATTCATCAATAAGATTTTCTACTTGTTGCAATGGTCCATATAATTCTGCCCTTGTCATTGGTGGTGTGAGGTGATCAATGATTACGGCTTGGGCGCGTCTTTTTGCCTGTGAACCTTCTCCGGGATCATTAACAATAAATGGATATAAATGGGGCATTGGTCCCAGGGCAATTTCTGGATAACAAGTATTAGATAAGGCGACACTTTTTCCTGGTAGCCATTCTAAGTTGCCATGTTTTCCTACATGAACTATGGCATCTGCTTGAAAAGATTCTCGTACCCAATCATAAAAGGCTAAATAATTATGTGTTGGTTCTAAATCGGGGGCATGATAATTTAAACTAGGATCAAGATCGTAACCTCGTGATGGTTGAATACCAACAAAAACATTACCAAATTGAATTCCAGAAATTGTCCAATTTTGGATCGCGTCTAAAATAGGTTGTCCCCAACGGGCAATAATTTGTTTTTGGATATTTATTGGTAGGGTGGAAAAATAGTTTTGATATTCTGCTGCTGATAAACTTTGGTTGATGGGTTTCCAGTCTTTCCCTTCGGGATCATTGGTAACGCTAGATGTGAGAATTTGAATTAATTCGTCTCCAGTTTCGGGAATAGTTCCTAATTCATAACCAGCTAACTTTAAGGCTTTGAGAATTTCTACACAACTAGCAGGAGTGTCCAGTCCTACGCCGTTGGCGAGCCGTCCGTTGGTGTTGGGGTAATTTGCTAAAATTATGGCTATGCGGCGTTCTTGGGGCGGTTTTACCCGCAATCTTACCCAGTTTGCAGCCAGTTGGGCGACGAATTGAATGCGATCGCTCACGGGTTCATAAACTACGACATCGGTTTCTAGTTTATTATTCCGAGTTTGTAAGGTTTTGAAAGACACAGCCCGACTAATAATTCGCCCATCTACTTCTGGTAATGCCACATTTATGGCAATATCACGGGGTGTTAAACCTTGTGATTCTGATTCCCATTGTTCAACGGAACTAGCACAAAGAATTACTTGCAAAACCGGGACATTTAATTTTTCCCAAAGTTCGGTTTGTGGTGTTTCTGTTTCTAAACTTGCTAGGGAAAAACTGGTGGTATTCATCAACAAGCTAACAGAATGATCATCTTTTGCTGCTAATAATTCACATAATTGACTACTAACACCAGGTTCGCGCAATGAAGAAACAAAAACTGGTACAGGCTGTAAATTTTTCTCTATCAAAGCATTACATAAAGCATCAATAACTTTAGTGTTTCCTGCTAAATAATGGGCGCGATAAAACAAAATCCCCACTTTAGGCTGACTCCTGACTGGGCGCATTCCCTGCGCCCCTACATCCTGACTTCTTTCGTACAATCCTACGCGGGGAACAGGTTGTGGTTGTGGGGGATTAAATGCTGTTAATAGGGCTGTATCAGCGATAAATTGCAAGGCGTTGAGGAAATTTTCTGTACCACCTTCTTGAAAGTATTGCCAAATCTTCTGGACGATTTCTTGAGAAACCGTAGATTTGGAAATTAAATCAAAATCAAGTCCGTCATCTCCTGGCATGACAATTAGAGTTGTGCCATTACGTTGTACAATTTCTTGTACGACTTCTAAACCATAAGCCCAGTATGAACTTCCTCCTATGAGACGAAGCACAATAACTTGGGCGGATTCTAAAACTTGTTCACTATAAGCATCTATACTTATTTGTTGCTGTAGTTGTAATAAGTTGGCTACCCTGATTTCGGGGAATTGACTAGGTAATTTAGTAACTACAGCCGCTAGAGTTTGAATATCAGTATCGGCTGCTGTAATCAATACGAAAGGGGCAGGAGTTTGTTCGAGGAAAAATAAACCTTCAGACTGATTTAATCCGCCTGGTGTGGCGCTGATTCTGTGCATAATTGGTAATTAATGATGGAAATTTTTAGAGGATGTTTTAAAAGTTTTGGGCGACTAGAAGTCGCCTTACAAGAGTCTCCTTGGTATCAACATATTTTCAGAGAAGGTGAGAATCGCGGATTCTACGGATTAAAGAATTACACAGATTTTGGTTATCTTAGCAAATGAAAAAAATCTGTGTAATCAGCGTAATCCATATAATCCGCAATTCTCGCTTTTTTATTTGTTACTTAATACTAATCTCTTAAATGTCAAACTCTTACTTCCAAAGTTAATCAATAACCCAACTTCTAGTTTATAGGCTTTGAGATAGTTGAGGGCTTGGGCTAGGTGTACGTCTTCGAGTTGGATTACTGCTTTGAGTTCGACTAATACTTTTTGTTCAACTACAAAATCGGCACGGCGTGTACCGATTGGTTCAGGTAGGTTTTTGTAATAGATATGTTGTTCGATTTCTCTAGCAAAGGTTAAGCCTGCCTGATGAAATTCGTAGGCTAGGGCGCGTTGATAAATTACTTCTTGAAAGCCGTTACCTAGAAATTTATGGACTTCAAAGGATGCGCCGATAATTTTTTTGGTGATGTCTTGGTATTTTAAGTCCATAGGTATCGAGATAGCGGATTAAGGGATTACGCGGGAAAAGATATCTGAATCACGGATTAACCGGATTGCGCTGATTTCACGGATTTTAGGAGCTTTTACCGGAACTGGCAACCTCATCCGTGCAATCTTTTAATCCAATTAAGTGTGAGAACGCGGATTAAACGGATTGCGCTAATTTCACGAATTTTACGAGTTTTTACCGGAACCGGCAACCTAATCCGTGCAATCTTTTAATCCAATTAAGTGTGAGAACGCGGATTAAACGGATTGCGCTAATTTCACGGATTTTAATCCGTTTAACCTCTAAAAATCCGTGTAATCCTTTAATCCATCTAATCCGTGATTCAGACATTGTGTTTAAGTTTACGCAGGTTGGCTTTTTGAGCTTGAGATAATTTTGGATACCTACGCGCATACCAATTTTCAACCTCGGCAATGTCTTCGGCATTAAGTCCATAGACTTCATAGACTAATTTATCTATTTCTATCTGTTCGTGACTGGGGTACAATTATTACCCACATTCCGCACCCTTGACTGTCACAAACGGTGATTACGGAGGTAAATTGATGAAAAATGAGTAAAAGAATACATTTATCTATAAAAAAACAAATTTTAGATAGGAAAATTGATTCAGATACATTCTCAATAAGAAGCAATAAAGAATGAGGGTGGTTTCTGGCAGAAAATATAATATAATTTTATTGTTAGTCTATCAAGACTTAATCATAACTTATATCCTTCTAGAAATAAACTTAAAAACAGCATTAAAACTTAAACTCATTAATAAAATCAATGAGTCAAATTGTATAATT
>NZ_LJOU01000211.1:0-1351 GCF_001672085.1 Anabaena sp. AL93
ACCAATTCTTCCTCCAGCTTGGCAGAAGTTATTGATAGAATCCTCGACAAAGGTATCGTAATTGACGCTTGGGTTCGTGTTTCCTTAGTTGGTATCGAATTACTAGCAATCGAAGCTCGGATCGTTATCGCTTCCGTTGAAACCTACTTGAAGTATGCTGAAGCAGTTGGTTTAACCCAATCAGCAGCAGTACCTGCTTAATTTAATTAAGCAAGTTCCCAAGTTAGAGAATAACCATGACTCATATTTATAGTTATTCTCCTCATTTCCCAAATTTCCGACAACAAATAACAAGGAATTAAAAAAATGGCAGTTGAAAAGACCAATTCTTCCTCCAGCTTGGCAGAAGTTATTGATAGAATCCTTGACAAAGGTATCGTAATTGACGCTTGGGTTCGTGTTTCCTTAGTTGGTATCGAATTACTAGCAATCGAAGCTCGGATCGTTATCGCTTCCGTTGAAACCTACTTGAAGTATGCTGAAGCAGTTGGTTTAACCCAATCAGCAGCAGTACCTGCTTAATTTAATTAAGCAAGTTCCCAAGTTAGAGAATAACCATGACTCATATTTATAGTTATTTTCCTCATTCCCCAAATTTCCGACAACAAATAACAAGGAATTAAAAAAATGGCAGTTGAAAAGACCAATTCTTCCTCCAGCTTGGCAGAAGTTATTGATAGAATCCTTGACAAAGGTATCGTAATTGACGCTTGGGTTCGTGTTTCCTTAGTTGGTATCGAATTACTAGCAATTGAAGCTCGGATCGTTATCGCTTCCGTTGAAACCTACTTGAAGTATGCTGAAGCAGTTGGTTTAACCCAATCAGCAGCAGTACCTGCTTAATTAAGCAAGTTACCAAGTAGGAGAATAACCATGACTCATATTTATAGTTATTCTCCGCATTTCCCAAGTTTCCGACAACAAATCACAAGGAATTAAAAAAATGGCAGTTGAAAAGACCAATTCTTCCTCCAGCTTGGCAGAAGTTATTGATAGAATCCTCGACAAAGGTATCGTAATTGACGCTTGGGTTCGTGTTTCCTTAGTTGGTATCGAATTACTAGCAATCGAAGCTCGGATCGTTATCGCTTCCGTTGAAACCTACTTGAAGTATGCTGAAGCAGTTGGTTTAACCCAATCAGCAGCAGTACCTGCTTAATTAAGCAAGCTCCATAATATCAGGATTAATTAATCCTGATATTGGTTCTGCTTTTTTTAATTATCTAGATATTTGGAAATCAACGCTTCTCAAAGGATATTACAAAAAAGTACGAATCCTTATAATGTAGTACCTGGAGAAGCAATTTCTGTTAGGTCTGGGCTAATTTACTATTTTTTGGAGAACTTCATG
>NZ_LJOU01000167.1:0-6879 GCF_001672085.1 Anabaena sp. AL93
AAGGTAGTGGTAAGTAAATTTTGTTGTCTAGCAGCATCAGTACATTTTTCCCCTTCAACTACTAAGACAAATTGGCCTTGACCATGTTTGATGATTTCTTCTTGATGGTAAACAGGCCAGGGTTTGTCACCAATTCCTTTAATACTGTTACCAAGAATATCCAGATGGTAAGGAATGGTGAGCTTTTTCTGTTCACCATCTTCTCTAAATTCGTATCTAATTACATACTGTGCATCTGAGTATGTATAGATGATTTGTGATCCTCTACTGTTATGTTTCTTTTGAGGAATAACACCAGGGGCGGGTAATTTGGCTAATTCAATGTTTTGGGGTAATGGTGCTGGTAAGGGATCTGGTTTTTTAGTAGGGGTGATTTGTTGGTAGTTGATTCTGCCATTGTCAATACCCGCTTGTTTTAAAGCATCTTCTAAGGGATTAACAGCTTCTCTGATATCTTTTAGATGCTGTTTGTTGTCAGGTTCTCCCCAACATTGGTACTTACCAGTTTTAATATCTACGGTTAATGAACCTTCACAGACTGGACAAATATATCTATTTTTGCCTTTCTTGGGAGTGAGTCTGTCTAGGAAGTTCCTAATATCAAAGGTTTCTAGGTTCCTATTCATGCCACACCCCCACTAATTGCAATGGGTTGGCAGAATAAGAGAAAAAAATGTTTACACTTTTGTACTTTGCAGTCTATAATCAGAGGATAAGACTGCCATGAATTAGTTTTCATAGCTGTCCTTATGCAATTGAGATTGAGACTGACGTGAATTAGTTCTCATGGTTTCTGGTTTGTTGATCCAGACTTTACTTAGGTTAGTTTTCTCAGGACGTAGACTAAGTAAAAAGCTGGGTTTGCTAATTTTTAGATTTTCTAAGCTCTCAAATTGTTGTCAATACAGTTTGGGAGTTTTGATTTATACTGGTAATCAGTTGCTATAATCCTTTTCAGTGCTACAAAGCATGATTGAAAAATTGACTACTGACTCTGATCATAACTATATCAAAGAAAACCAATTTCAGGAAAATTTATTTTTACTATTAAAATTTATTAATCTGTATTGTACGTGTTTAAAAGCTTATGTACATGAGAGTTTTTACTATCCTTTAGAGATGTTAGGCGATTCCTACGGAGCGCTTCGCTATCGCTTATCTGTTGGGATGATGGGAGAGCGATTCCTACGGAGCGCTTCGCTATCGCTACAGAGTTTACTCTCAATGTTTCTATTCCATTATTAGCAAGGGTTACAGGTTTAGTGGCGGGGTTCGTCGGGGTTTTAATAATGGGTTTGACGAAGTTTCCTGTCGGTGTTTGTCGGAGTTGAGAAATTGGGGTAAATATAGCGAGCGTGTTACTAGGGGCAAGTATTACAAAACTTCAGTTTGTAGTATGACAAAACATGGCTAAAACCTTTATTCTTTCGTTCCACCCTTATGGTTATTTTG
Source organism: Anabaena sp. AL93 (assembly GCF_001672085.1). Lineage (NCBI taxonomy): Bacteria > Bacillati > Cyanobacteriota > Cyanophyceae > Nostocales > Nostocaceae > Anabaena > Anabaena sp. AL93. Next base: position 1,453 of record NZ_LJOU01000167.1, read on the forward strand.
GCTGGTAAGTGTGAATTAGGTTTAGATGATTTTATAGGGAACGATAACTGAAAAGTATATGCAGCAATACTTTCAGTCTATTTTGCCCCTCATGACACACTCGCTATATCTACCTCTATCTGCTGCTGTTAGGGCAAAAATAAGAGAGTCAAGCTACTGATTAGCTCTTAGCCATTTCAAAATCGCTCTACCTATTGCTTGCCCGCCCCTTGTACTCCAGTCAACTACATTAGGCACACGAACATCAATGAAGTAGACTTCAGCTAAAACTGAAACTCGAACATCCGTATCTTCTGCACCACTTAACACTCCAAGTGCTTGGCGTGGATCGCGTCCTCCTGCAATACGATCTCGTATACCTAACTCTGCTGCAATTTCTGCACTCATTATCCGTGAAAGCGCTAAATCTGGAGGATCTGCTTTAGCATTGTGGACTAACACTTCAGCTCCCTGAGTAGAACGATTAGCACTGTTGTGATGAACTGAGCAGAATACGTCATAGCCAGCGGCTCGTATTCCTAAATTGTATAAGCTTGCAACTGCATCTGTGATATCACAAGGTACGCCAGCTTGTCTGATAACACGCTTTGCAGCTTCTACCGCAAGCTTATTCAACTCATACTCATTTTTAGAATTGACACCAACTGCGCCTGGGTCAAATAGCCCACTGGGTAATGTGCCATGTCCCACCTCAAGAAGAACACCATTTTTCTTCCAGAAACTCCCATCTACAGGTGATCTTCTCAGGAGTTTTGAAGCTTCATCAAACAAGTTAGCAACCTTGTCTACATATGTTTGTTTTGCACCGGAATCACCACCTATATAGCCAGCAAAAGCAATAAACTTTATGTATGCATCAGGAGAAGAAATACTTGTACGCCACCCAGAATATACTGGTCGATCAATAAATATCCAATATCCGCGAATTGCATCCTCAAGAGTTACAAATTTGCAGTACGTGTCTTTACCATCATTTGCTTCGTAAGTAACAGGAATTGCTATTCCACTCATTTCGGGACGATACTTCATTCCAAATGGGTTACCGTGTAGCTTAAATAAGTCGGAGCTTCCCCGCCCGGATTCAAGAATAGCTTGGGCAAGCTGCACCTTCTTAAGATGCTCGAACTCAATGTCAGCATCCCGAATTGTAGTCACAAAATCATTCCATTCAAAAGCCATCATTTTTCTCCTAATAACTATGTTGACAGAGTTAGCGCAACAAGAGCCTGCTCAAGTCTATGGCATTGAGAAAGCTGATACCTTAGCACAAGTCAGGTACTGTAAACAACACTCAAAGAGATAAAGCTTTGTGTCTCTCTTAAGCCATCTAAGAAAGGTCGAATCTTGTCGTTGAAATCGCTAGTCTTGACTACGATGCAGCCAGCAGAGCCTGGATAAATTGTAACGTTAGAGTCGCGGTGAAGTCCGAACTCACTTCGTCCTGTTTCTGGATCTGGATCTGGTGTAATATGGTAAAACATCCCTTCAATACCTGGAGTCGAAAGATAATATCCATTTGTCGAAATCTTCCAATCATTATCAGGGGGAATACAGCCCTTACCCCTTTGAGTGTGAGCCCCAGGGTACTGATAACTAGGTTGACCAGACGTTGCTCTTACTCGGAGAACTTCTTGAGTGCCACGACTAAAGACTAAATAACCATAAATCAGGTTACTGATGTTTGCTTGCTCAAGAGAGAAGACAGCCTTAACTTTTTGGGTTTGAAGGACGGTATCCCAGTGAGGCAAGAAAATCCACCAAGAGCCAGATTCAACGGCAAACTCGACATGAGAGTGTAGTCCATTAGTTTCGAGTATCTCATCCACGGTGTAAACCTTACCTGCGGGTACAGATACTTTCTGATCGTCAGCAAGCTCTTCACCCTGAATTGGCTGTTTCTTTAGAAGTGTAGAAACCTTCGCTTTGTATTCCATATTCTCTGAGTGAATCATAATAAGAGAACTCCACAAAAAAATGAACTGCTTGCAGCAGCGCTTCGCTATCCAATGGTATCTTGCCCGTCCTTGTATTATTAGCGGGCAAGATGCCCGCACTACAAGAAATTTTGGGATATTTTTTAAATTGGAAGTCTCTAAAGAACTATTTAGAACCCATTGGAAAGCGCATTTAACTATTTATTATACCGAATACTTCCATATAATCCCCATTTATTACAAAACGGCTACGACATCCGCACAGTGCAGGAATTACTGAGACACAAGAATGTAAAAACCATGATAATTTATACCCATGTTCTGAATCGGGGTGGTAAGGCTGTGGGTAGCCTCTTGATTAGAACTACTGGCATATATTTTGCATGAATTTTGAACACCTAAAATGGTACAAAGTTAACATCCTAGCGATCGCCCCGCATTTCCCCCACATTTTATAGTTCTGCATCTTTGACACCTAATACCAATAACTTGATCTCAAAGAGCGATAGCGAAGCGCTCCGTAGGAATCGCCTCATTTTCCCCCAAGAACCATAAGTGTTAGCTTTGACTTTATCAAGTTCCGATTGTTTAGCTAAATATCCCTCGGTATCGTTGTTCCCCCTAATGTAACGTAGCTCAAATACTTTAAATTGATCAATAGCCCTTGCTCCCACAACTTGGGCGATTTGAAAATCAGTTCTCCCCTCATCGAATTTCACCAAAGCGATCGCTACTTTCTCTCTGATAGTATCTGCTAATTGCGCCCTGGCTCTTTGCAGTTCAGCTACTTTAATTTGGAGGTCAGAAATGGCGATAGCGAAGCGCGGGAGATAATACTCCCCCTCGACCTAACTTTACCCCTAAATCACTTATTTTCCCAGTTGGTTTAAATTTCGCTTTCTTCTAGCGTCTCTCTTTTGCTGTGCTTTATTTAGTTTCTCAAGTTGTTTAAATCCAGGAGAAGTAGTAAAATTTAAAGATATGGGGTTCTCTGTATCAGTCGCTTTTATAGTTTTAGGAGAGATATCTGTGATATCCTTTAAACCAAATTTGACAAGCACTTCATCATAATCTCCTATCACATCCTCATCAACACACCCTGCTTGAAAAGCTCGCTCAATTAAAGGTAAACATTCTATTGCATTCATATCAGAAAGCACCCAGACAATATGACCGTTAAACTCAGGATCATTTTCTCTAAAAGATTCTAAATGTTGAGATAAAGAAGTAACACAATGCTGGTAATGCTCTGGATAGACAGAGGCAATGGTTTTAATAGTTAACATAGCTGTAATTCGGGGAAATTGCCCATGAGAATCATTAGCGATATAAGTAGAAAGTGCCGGAATTACAGGTAAACCAATCAGGCTTAAAACATTTTTTAATTCTTCATCCAAAATGGACAATACTTCATTATTAAAATCAAAATCATCAAGTTTGGATAATAAGCTAATTAACGGCTCAATTGCTGCTTCTACTCGGAATTTTCCTAATATACGTATTGCATGAATTGGTGCATATTCAAATAAACCACTTTCATCAGATAAAAGCGTGTCATGATCTATATTGTAAAAATCTTCATCAGTTGCTAAACTGATCAACTCAGGAATATGTTCAGTAGTAATACCTAATTTCTCATAATTAGGCCATTTATCTGGTGATAATTTCTCTGTCCCTTCTTGATAATTAAACAATTGAGCAACAGTCTCGGAATAACTATTTTGTGACATACAAATCAAAGTTGAATTTTAATACTGTTTGCATAGATTTATTAATTTGATTCTAACGCAAAACAACAACTATTGAACCAATGTTGAAACCTATATCCCACATTCCGCACTTCATTTTGTAGTACAGACACAAGTGTAATAAGTAACAGAAATAGCTTAAACATAAACACATAACTAAGTTGGCAATAAATACAGCGGTTTCCGCTCTTATGAGGTACAAAGTTGAATCATGAAACTCTTGTAGTGCGGGCATCTTGCCCGCTAATGGTGTACCTCATAACACCGAGAAGTGCTGTATAGACAGTAATATAAAAATTGCCAACAAATTGAAATTAATAAGGTATTGACAATAAATTCAGAAGAAAAAATGAGAAAATGAGTCTGAATGAAATCAAAATACCAAAAAATATGAATTACCAAAAAGAAGAATTTGAGAGTAAAAACTTAGATCACTTAGGAATAATAGATGAAATATAAATAGTAGAAAAAATTAATGAAATATTCTTAGTAGATAGTAAAGAGAAATTCAGAGGGAACAGGGAACGGGCAACTTTCTAACAGGAAAAACTCATGTTTAAAAACATGAGATTGAAATAATGACGCTGTTTTTTTTCGGGCCACGCATCTTAAAAAACATCTTTTTTTTGACAGAAGCTCTAAACTGGTGCAAATGAGTGTTTCTTATCTGTTCCCAGTTAAGAGTTCCCTGTTCCCTTCTTTTGTAAATACAGGCGAAGTAGTTAAAGCAATCATTCTGAATGGACTAGGTTTTGTATCAAGACCATTATATTTATTCCCTGATTTTTTTCAAGATAAACCCATAGAACATTTAATAAAAGAAGGAATAAAAGCATCAGATTTAAACGATGATAAAATAGTATCCGCTCAATAAATGGGGGCGGACTACCTGTTCGGGAACGATTTTACGCCATTTGAGGCTTGTCAGCCAATTTTGGATTTGCGATTTTGGATTTTAGATTGACTCCACCCTCAAGTGTGGAGCTTGAGAATTTTAGATTGGCGATTTTGGATTAATTCCGCACTGAAGAGGCGGGGCTTGTACCGAAAATTCTAGGGTCCAAAATCTAAAATCCAAAATCTAAAATTTTTTGGTCATGGAAGGATTTACCCCGGATTATTGAGCGGTTACGAATATTCCCTATGAAGGCAACTATTATTCGAGAAAAATCTGCTCTCAATCCTTTTGGTTTGTCATGGATGCCTGAATAACTCTTTCCCCGATATATTGAGGGGATACCAATTTTGTGGGATGGGCATACTATGGCTAACGCCACGCTACGCTATCGACAGGCTCAGTACAAGTCCTGCCCATCCTTGATAATTAGCGGGCAAGATGCCCGCACCACAAAAAATTTTTGGGTATTTTTTTAATTGGAAGTCCCTAATCGTAGGCATACCTCCCATCTTTCACTATAGCTATATCTACTATTGCTCCAATAAATGCCGCTAGAATATCCGGTGCTAATTCCCTGGTAATCCTGCTAAATGCCTGATAACCAATAGTTTTAGCTACTTCTAGCAATTCCTGAACAACTTCTGGAGGCGGGTTATCTTTGATTAGAGGTAAATAGTCATTGACTAAGAATTTTTCATCGTCTGACAGGTCAGAAAAATTATTACTACCCCTATATAGAGCTTCTATTAGGACTAGTAATATTTTTTTGAGGGCATTGAACCCACCAAATTTACTAGCTATTTTAGAAATATAGGGCTGTGATAATTTGCTTATTTTAGCAACGGCT
>NZ_LJOU01000212.1:0-1344 GCF_001672085.1 Anabaena sp. AL93
CCTGGTGTTATTCCTCAAAAGAAACATAACAGTAGAGGATCACAAATCATCTATACATACTCAGATGCACAGTATGTAATTAGATACGAATTTAGAGAAGATGGTGAACAGAAAAAGCTCACCATTCCTTACCATCTGGATATTCTTGGTAACAGTATTAAAGGAATTGGTGACAAACCCTGGCCTGTTTACCATCAAGAAGAAATCATCAAACATGGTCAAGGCCAATTTGTCTTAGTAGTTGAAGGGGAAAAATGTACTGATGCTGCTAGACAACAAAATTTACTTACCACTACCTTTCAAGGTTCACAATGGACTGATGCCAAACTAGAACAATATTGTCAATGCTTAAAATCTCATAATATTGCTGGTATTGTATATTATCCTGACCATGACAAAGCAGGTTACAACAAAGCCAACAAACTAAGAATAGCAGCCAACAAAGCACAATTACCATACATTGAATTAAATCCCCAGAGATTAAATCCAGATAGTACAGACGGCTATGATATCGCAGATTTAATAGCAGATGGATTATACAGTAGACAACTACTAGAGAATGAAATTCAGACAGCTTATAAAGAACATCTGAATACATACATAGATGCCATATTAGCAATAGGAAAACAACCTGTTAATCAGGAAATATCTGGGGAAGATTGGGAATGTAAACTATTTATCGAAACCCTACTCAAGCAAGCACATATACCACAATCTATACCAGCATCTATCCCACTTCAACAATCATCTAGGAGTAATTTAGATGTTGATATATGGTTTGATTCTGCTAATAGATTAGAAACCTACAATCAAGCTATTCAAAGTGGCAAAAAATATATATTAGATATGTCCAGTACCGGGGCTGGTAAATCCAACTTTGTAGGAGAAACTATACCAGAATGGTTACGAGTCAATAAATTGTGGTACATATCCAATGAACACCGCAATCCCACCACTAAATCAATAGAAGAAAACTACACCGATTTACCAGTTAGAAATAATGGAATGTATGCAGATGAGAACAACTTAACCCCCTTGGGTAATCCCACCATTAACTGGCCTCAAAATCAAGAAGCCAATATTTCCGGGAATTGTCACAAAACACCTTTATTTCATAAATTAGCATCTAAAGGCTATCATCAAGAATCAAATAGTGAATCATCATTAAATCCCATTTGTCATACTTGTAAATTCAAAGCCAATTGTCAAGGTGTAGATTTTGAAGGTGATATATTAGATAAAATAGCTGGTGCAAGTTTTAGGAGAGATCGGCGTGAGGCACTGATGAAAGATAGAATCAGATGCCATATTGATTCATTACCATCAGAAATACCAGAAAAATCC
>NZ_LJOU01000168.1:0-6815 GCF_001672085.1 Anabaena sp. AL93
GCAGAGTTTACCTATTCCTAAAAATCTTTGTAGATTACGTTTCCTGCTTTCATATTTAATTGGTTGGGGAAACAAGCTGGCCAATTTTGACAGTTTTACTTGGCGATGAGCCTGTATTAATAACAACAATATCTCTAGTGTCAAATACTGCTGTTCACTCAAATGCTTTCGGAAAATTGTTTGATATGATTGTGGTAACATTTTTTGCTTCGGGGGCTTCTTTGTCCCTATTTTTTTACTCCCTTATTTTCTCAAATTATTGCCACATCTCATCTTCAACCGCCTTGTCACCCGTTAAGTTCATCACCAACAAACTATCTAAAAATTACCATCCTGTACATCCTTTAATCCTGGTTATCCTGATTCAGACAAATACAAATTTCATCACCAACAAACTATCTAAAAATTACCATCCTGTACATCCTTTAATCCTGGTTATCCTGATTCAGACAAATACAACTTTCATCACCAACAAACCATGTAAAAATTACCATCCTGTACATCCTTTAATCCTGGTTATCCTGATTCAGACAAATACAACTTTCATCACCAACAAACCATGTAAAAATTACCATCCTGTACATCCTTTAATCCTGGTTATCCTGATTCAGACAAATACAACTTTCATCACCAACAAACCATCTAAAAATTACCATCCTGTACATCCTTTAATCCTGGTTATCCTGATTCAGACAAATACAACTTTCATCACCAACAAACCCAACAAACCATCTAAAAATTACCATCCTGTACATCCTTTAATCCTGGTTATCCTGATTCAGACAAATACAACTTTCATCACCAACAAACCATCTAAAAATTACCATCCTGTACATTCTTTAATCCTGATTGTAATATGATGAAATACCAAATAATTGGTAATTGATAATTATAAATTATCAATTACCAATTTAATTACTTCTTGGATATTCCCAATTTTCTAAACTAGGGCTTTTTCCAAAATCAATTTAGAACGCTTCATTTTTTCAGGAATAGCCACAGGATAATCACCAGTAAAACAAGCCGAACAAAAACTATTAGTATCTTCTCTGGTTGTTTCTAGCATTCCTTCCCAACTCAAATAAGCTAAACTGTCAACTTGTAATTGCTTGGCTATTTCTTCGACTGACTTCGTAGCAGCAATTAATTGATCTTGGGTATCAGTATCAATACCATAGAAACAAGGATGAGTTACAGGAGGAGAAGAAATTCTCATGTGGACTTCGGCTACACCAGCATCACGCAAGGCTTGAACGAGTTTGCGGCTAGTAGTTCCCCGGACAATGGAATCATCAATAATTACAACTCGCTTACCGAATAAGACATCTTTAAGGGGATTAAGTTTCATTTTAATCCCTGATTCTCGCATGGCTTGGGTAGGTTGAATAAAGGTGCGACCAACGTAGCGATTTTTAATCAATCCTTCACCGTAAGCTATACCAGAGGCTTGGGAAAAGCCAATGGCGGCAGGGATACCAGAATCAGGGACACCGAAGACCAAATCAGCTTCTACGGGGGCTTCTGCCGCCATTTTCCGTCCTAACCGCATTCGATAACTGTATAGGGTTTCGTTGTGCATGAGGCTATCAGGACGGGCAAAGTAGATCATTTCAAAGATACAAAGTTTGCGTTCTGATTGTTGATGCCATTGAAATGATTCTAAGCCTGTTTCCGTGATCCAAACTAATTCCCCTGGTTGGACATCACGCAGATATTCTGCACCGATAATATCTAAACCGCAAGTTTCGGAAGCGAGAACGTAGCGGACAGGATCACTATCTAATGTGCCAATTACCAAGGGACGAATCCCGTTAGGATCACGGACTCCCATCACACCTACGGGTGTAGCAACAGTCAGGCTAAATGCTCCCTCGCACCGATGAAAGGCACTGGTAGCTCCTGTTACCCAATCTGCACCAGCGTTGACTTCTTGAGCGATCGCATAAGCAATCATTTCTGAGTCGGTTGTCGTTATTAAGTTAAACTTATCTTTGAGTAACTCTTCTCTCAATTTTACGGTATTGACTAAATTACCATTATGTGCAAGTGCTAATAAACCCAACCGAGTTTCTACTACAGCAGGTTGGGCGTTAACTTTGCGACTAGAACCGGTAGTGGAATAGCGATTATGACCAACTGCCAGATTTCCGGGTAATTGATCTAAGATGGTTTCATTAAAGACTTGAGACACCAAGCCCATATCTTTGTGCTGGTGGACGCGGGAACCATCAAAGGTAGCAATCCCAGCAGATTCTTGACCCCGATGCTGAATAGCGTACAATCCAAAGTATGTCAATTTAGCAACGTCTTGTTCTGGGGCATAAATGCCAAAAACACCACAAGCTTCTTCTGGCTTGTCAGGGCGATCCTCATGACTGTTGATTGGGTTGTTGGTAATTTGGGGGTATTCATCCGAATTAATGGGAATCATGCTGGTATTGCTCCTGGTGGGGATGTTGTTCAAAAGTCAAAAGTCAAAAGTCAAAAGTCAAAAGCAAAGAAATCCTACCTGTCACCTTGCTTTAGGGATAGTTGAAAACTTCTTAACTAATCTTTAACCATCCATTAAAACAGTACCGTAAATTGGTCAAGGATAGAGGATGAATTGTAAATTTTCATGTTTAAACCTTGATTTTTGCTGTTGCTTAGGTATTGGTGTAGATGGCGAGACGTTTGGAAATTGACAAAGAATAGCGATCGCTCATATCTTCGAGACTAACCTGGAGTAACTTCTGGTGATCTGTGGTTAAAATCTCTAAATTGCCGGAATTAGATACTGTTCCTAGCTTTTGCCAATTCTCTGGCAGATTTTTCTGTAAATAGGATTCCCATGCTTCTTGGTTTTCTTGACTCACAGAAACTAAAATCCTCGCCCCACCTTCACCAAATAGCACTTCATCAAAACGGGAATCGTGATTTGTAGAAATTGGGAAATTAATTTCCGCCCCCAAATTTCCCGACAGACAAGATTCCGCGATCGCTACAGCTAAACCACCTTCAGCCGAATCATGGGCAGAATTTACCCAACCAGCGCGAATACCATCACGACAAGCCTTTTGCACCAGCCGTTCTAAATCAAAATTAATTCTAGGCGGCTTACCAGCGATCGTATGATGAATAGTTGCCAAATATTCAGAAGCACCCAATTCTATTTTTGATTGAATTGATAAACCTAGAAGATAAATTATATCATCTGCATTTTGCCAACCTTGTCCGCAAATTTTCGTTAAATCAGGAATCAAGCCCACCATACCCACAACCGGAGTCGGGTAAATTGGTTGGGGATTACCTTCCGCATCGAAAGTTTCATTGTAGAGAGAAACATTCCCCCCAGTTACCGGCGTTCCCAACTCACGACAACCTTCACTCAAACCCCGACAAGCGGATGCTAATTGCCAATAACCAATGGGTTTTTCTGGACTACCAAAATTGAGGTTATCCGTCACAGCAATGGGTTCAGCACCCACACAACTAATATTCCGGGCAGCTTCCGCCACTACTGCCTTCGCCCCTTCATAAGGATCAAGATAGACATAACGAGAATTACAATCTACCGTAGCCGCAACACCGGATTTTAGATTTTGGATTTTGGATTTTGGATTTTGGGGTGTTTCTAAGGGACGGATACGAATGACAGCCGCATCAGCACCACCGGGTAACAATACGGTATTATTTTGAACTTGATGGTCATATTGGCGATAAACCCAGCTTTTAGAAGCAATGGAGGGAGTATCTAACAAAGTCAATAGAATCTGATTCCAACTTTGCAGACTTCCTGCAATTTCAATACCCGCAGCATTGCCAACAGGTAAACTATCACTTGTCCATTGCCATGCTTTTTGGGCATATTCCGGGGCTTCTGTTAATAATTCTCTTTCATACAAAGGCGTATTTTCCGCCAAAGCATCAGCCGGGATTTCGGCAGCTATTTTCCCCTCAAACCAAATTCTGACAATGGGTTCTTCTATTACTGTCCCCGCAACCACCGCTTGTAGTCCCCAACGGTGGAAAATATCAATTAATTCCTGTTCTCGTCCTTTTTCGGCAACAAACAACATTCGTTCTTGAGATTCCGAAAGCAGGTATTCATAAGGAATCATTCCCGATTCCCGCACCGGAATTTTATCTAAATCGAAATCAATCCCCACACCACCTTTAGCCGCCATTTCCGAAGTTGAACAGGTGATACCCGCAGCCCCCATATCCTGTGCTGCCACTACAGCCCCAGTTTTAAATGCCTCTAAACAAGCTTCAATTAAGGACTTTTCGACAAATGGATCTCCCACTTGCACAGCGGGACGGTTATCCATTGATTCATCAGTTAATTCCGCACTGGCAAAACTCGCGCCGCCCATACCATCCCGTCCGGTGGTTGAACCTACATACAGCACAGGATTTCCGAAGCCAGAAGCCCCTGATTTGACAATTTCCGCCGTTTCCATCAAACCCAGCGCCATGACGTTGACAAGGGGATTGACCGAGTAAGCGGGGTCAAAATAGACTTCACCACCAACGGTGGGAACCCCGACGCAGTTATGAGTAACAATCCCAGATGAAGTTACAAAAAGATGGGTGTGATCTACTTCCACATCGTAAACATCACATTCATCAACGGCTTGACATTCGATACTTTTAATTTTGACAACAGCCACATCTGCCGCAGACTGAGTAAAGCGGGGAAATGAATATTTACTGCCATTGTAACGATTCAGGGCAACTGCTAATTCTGCATTGCGCTGTTGACTAAAGACAGTTGCTAATTCTTTTAATCCCGCAAAATTACTAACTTCCAATTGCCATAATAGTTTGCGAATGTGCTTACGTCCCTCTATTTCTCCTTCCCCCGCTGGTCTTTGATAAATATAGGGCATGACTCCTTGACTTTGCAGCAGGATAACTGTTTGTTCAAACAATTGATGGCTGGTTGTCCCAAAACTGATTTTGGCATGATTACCATTAGTTTTTGTAGTCATTGAACCGTCACCACGCAGTAAGCCTTTCAGGGCTTCACGCTGCAAATTTTGTGACCATTGAAAAATACAAGCGGGAAAAGCCTTATTACTGGCTTGAGTTCCACATTGCCATACATTTTTGAGGAAATGCCCTAATAACCACGAAGTTGCATAAACAGCGATAGTATAAGCGCGTTTTTCCACACAGGGGCGTAATCCTAATTGCTTCAATCCAGCAATTACATCTTCAACATACTCTGTTTCATGGTGGGCAAAGGTGAAAATAATTTTGTATGTGTTGCCATTTTGGGAAACGCAACCTTCAGACAAGAAATAGCCAATTAATCGGGCAAATAATTCATTTGGCTGAATAACTGCTGGCATATAGTTAGCTTTGCCACGTCGGAATAGACTAATATCACTGCGGGAAACGTTAAGCAGCAGTTCTAGGGCTAAAAAGTGAGAAAGTGGGAGTCTACCAGTGCTTAAATAGTGATGACGATTAGTAGCTGAAGGTTCAATTAACCGCAATGCAGTCCGCACAACTTCCGTGACTTGCCAATTTTCCGGTAGTTGTACATAAACATCTTTACCACTAGCATCTTCTGGGTTTAAACCAGCAATTAAGTCTAGGGGTGCGTTTTGGTTTTCTCCTGGTTCTAATTCCGGTAAAGCGGTGATAATGGGAATTTGATCACCCACTTTTAAAGATTGTGCTGGGGATACATCCCATTGACCTTCTGCACAAATTACCATGGGATGGTCTGGGGTAACTATCAGCTTACGCCCCAAAGCGGTGCGGATAGTCATGAGATTTTGGGTACAACGTTTGAAAATACGGCGGACACGCTGCCAACTTACAGTATGCTGATCTGGGTCTAAGGACAGGGTTGTAACTGCATTAGCATCGTCTATCTCTAAAGTGTGGACATTAGCAGGTAAGCGCGATTCTACAAAATTACCAATCGTATCAAAATGCACACCTTCTTGATCTTTCCAGATAAATGTTTCGCCACTGACCAAACAGTTACCATAATGGGAGATTCCCGCAACTACACCTGTAAACAATCTTTGGGTTTTGGGATCATTCAAATCCCCAAACCGCAAAGAATTTAATAAGGCTATGGGACGCGCCCCCATTGTAAAGATATCTCTTAATATCCCACCAACTCCGGTGGCTGCACCTTGGAAGGGTTCAACGGCGGAAGGGTGGTTATGGGATTCTATTTTAAACGCTAATTGTAGTCCGTCGCCAATATCCACAACTCCGGCATTTTCACCTGGTCCAACGAGGATGCGTGGTCCGGTGGTGGGAAACTGTTTGAGTAAAGGGCGAGAATTTTTATAACAGCAGTGTTCTGACCACATTACCCCAAACATACCGAGTTCGGCTTTGTTGGGATGACGACCTAAGCGACGGATGATTTCTGTATATTCTTCTGGTTTTATGCCTTCTGAGGCTATTTCTTGCGGAGAAAAGGGATTTTCACCAAATATGGTCATGGAAGTTATGCACCAAGGGGACAGATGAATATTCTATCTGAGATTCCCGACTTCTTTTTTTTTATAAGGAAGAACGCCGAAAACCCTTGAAAATGTGGGTGACTCAGGAAGCCACATTTGGGCTTTAGACAAGGGATGAAGGCTAGTACCGCAAGGCGGAAGTCAAAAGTCAAAAGTCAAAAGTCAAAATGAAGACAGTATAGGCTTTTGGAGGATTTAGAATGGTTGGTTTATTTACGCCGTTTTGTACTAGAGGCAGGATAAATCCTGCATTGATTTTAATCCATATTCGTGATACAACTATATTGTCACTAAAGACATAAAAAGCTACCGAGGGACTCTCGGAAAGTTACGCTTGTC
>NZ_LJOU01000169.1:0-6791 GCF_001672085.1 Anabaena sp. AL93
CAGAGTTTACCTATTCCTAAAAATCTTTGTAGATTACGTTTCCTGCTTTCATATTTAATTGGTTGGGGAAACAAGCTGGCCAATTTTGACAGTTTTACTTGGCGATGAGCCTGTATTAATAACAACAATATCTCTAGTGTCAAATACTGCTGTTCACTCAAATGCTTTCGGAAAATTGTTTGATATGATTGTGGTAACATTTTTTGCTTCGGGGGCTTCTTTGTCCCTATTTTTTTACTCCCTTATTTTCTCAAATTATTGCCACATCTCATCTTCAACCGCCTTGTCACCCGTTAAGGCTCCAGCATCAGCCGAAAATTCTCTTGTGCGGGAAATTGCCAACTGAATCACAGTAGCAGCAATGGGCGCAAATATGACTGTAGCTAATACACCTAAAGGATTGCCACCTCTTTCATTATCCCGTGAACCGCCACCAAACCACATACTATAACTGAGCATCTGCGCCAGGAAAGAAATAGCACCGGCGACAGTGGCGGCGATCGCTTGAGTTAAGGTATCACGATTAATAATATGGGTAAGTTCGTGGGCAATTACGCCTTCTAATTCATCCTGTGGGAGGATGTCTAAAATCCCGGCGGTGACGGCCACAGCCGCGTGTTCAGGATCTCGTCCTGTCGCAAAAGCATTGGCAGTGGGACTAGGAACAATGTACACTCCCGGCATGGGAATATTGGCACGGGTAGATAATTTTTGGACGATACGATACAGTGCTGGTGCCTCTGCTGCGGTGACAGGTTGGGCGTTATATACTGCTAAAGCAATTTTATCTGATTGATACCAAGAGAAGAGGTTAGTCGCTGCTGCTAACCCAACTCCGATGACTAAGCCCCCTGTACCACCAATTACCCAGTAACTAATTGCTATTAATAAGCCACTTAGGGTAGCTAGTAAAATAGCAGTTTTCAGTTGATTTCCCATCTTGATAACTCTCCTACTTATGCTGTATTAATTTTTGTAATTTTATCTGGACAACAGCATCTTTTTACCCACCCCTTGATTGTATCGAGTTCAAATTTGGGGTACAGTGATGAAAACCTCTCACTAGAGTACGGTTTTCCGTTTGAGGTTAATTGAATAAAAGATTAAGTAATGGGACAGAATTAATTACACAACTGATTTTTCTGTTCCCTGTTCCCTGTTCCCTCTCTCAACGAGTGAATTTAATTTTGTCCGACTACTTAATAATGTTACAACAGGCAGAAATTCGTGTTCCCATTGCCATTAGTTTAGGGGCAATAGCTGGGGCTTTAAGTCGCTATTATTTAACTTTGTGGGTTACGAACCGCTTTGGTTTCAGTTTTCCCTATGGAACTTTTTTTATTAATATTAGCGGTTGTTTAGCAATGGGGTTTTTCGCAACTTTAGCTATGGAAAAAACAGCGCTGATTTCCCCAGAAATTAAGTTAATTGTCGCTACAGGATTTTTAGGTGCATATACTACTTTTTCTACTTTTGGTTTAGATACAGTTGGCTTGTTACAACGTGGTAATTGGTTAGCCGCTGCTGGTTATTTTTCAGGTAGTACAATCTTGGGAATTATCAGTGTGCAATTAGGGATGATTATTGCTAGAATGTTAAATTAAAAGTTATTGAAAATTAATCAATACAGAAAATGGTGCAAACACAATCTATTATCAACGAGAATTCTTTAACAGAAATATTACCTGGAGGGAGTAACCCAGATGCTTTTGAATTAGCAGAAGCATGGTATCCAGTTCACTACCTTCAAGATTTAGATAAATCCAAACCCACTCCTTTCACTCTTTTAGGTAAAGATATTGTAATTTGGTGGGATCAAAAAAACTCATCTTGGCAAGTATTTATAGATCAATGTCCTCACCGTCTTGCACCTCTTTCTGAAGGCAGAATTAATGAAGATGGACTATTAGAATGTCCTTATCATGGTTGGTCATTTGCTGGAGATGGAACTTGTCAAAAAATTCCCCAACAGGTTGCTGGTGGAAAAGCGGAAACTTCTCCCAGGGCTTGTGTACCATCTTTACCAACAACAGAACGACAAGGATTATTATTTGTCTATGCTGGTAATCCAGAAAATGCTGTAAATACCAAAGTTCCTGTAATTGAACCCATAGAAGCAGCACCGGAAGGATGGGTAATTATGAACACTTTTCGAGATGTTCCTTATGATGCTTTAACATTATTAGAAAATATCCTTGATCCTAGCCATATTGCCTTTACCCATCATCGTACAGTGGGGAATCGTGCCAATGCTGCACCCTTAGAATTAGAAATAGTTGAATCGGGAAAATATGGTTTTGCAGGGATTTGGAAACAAGGATTAAAAGCAGGACAATCGGGAAAACTTTCCACAACATTTATTGCCCCTGGTTTGATGTGGCATGATATTAATGCTGAAAAAGGCAGAATTTTAACCGTTGTTTATGCTGTCCCCATTCGCAAAGGTGAATGTCGGATAATTGCCCGGTTTCCTTTTAAGTTCAAGTCTAAATTACCAGGATTTTTTATTAAAATTCGCCCTCGTTGGTATGTCCATATTGGTCAAAATGGCGTTTTAGAAGATGATCAAATTTTTCTCCATTATCAAGAGCGTTATTTAGCAGATAAAGGTGGTAGTGCTAATTTTAATAAAGCCTTTTATCTGGCGACAAAAGCAGATACTTTTGTGGCTGAGTTACGTAAATGGGTAAATCAATATCATGGGGAAACATTTCCAGGGGAATCTTTACCACCACTTTTATTGAATAAGGAAGGATTGCTAGAAAGATATCATTCCCATACAGAAAAATGTGCTAGTTGTCGTCAGGCTTTAAGGAGAATTCAAAAGTTAAAATTCTGGTGTGGTGTTTTTACTATTCTGGCTTTAGCTAGTAGTCCGTTATTCGCATTTTTGGTGGAAACAAAATCAATTCTATTTGTGATGACAGAAACATTTATTCCTCTTTTATTGGGTGCAGCTTGGTGGAAATTAAGTCAGTTGGAAAGGGAGTTTTATGAGGGAAGAATTATCCCCCCTCGTAATTTACCGGAGAAAAAAAGATAAATTGGCGGTTTCAAATTTCACTTAATACTATTGTCAGCGTCCAAATATGAAAGTTTGAATTCATACTCTCGGTATCAATCGGGCTTTGATACTCTAGATGCTGAGTCTATACCTGTTCATCTGTCTGAGGTATTGTCAGAATCAGGATGTCCAGGATTTAAGGATTGACAGGATGTTTGTTTAAGTTGCGTTTTTAGGGTTTGAGGATTCTATACTTCTCGGTTAGACTCAAAAAACTGCAATGTGATCTAGATTAGTGCTTTTTGTTGCTTGATAGGGAATACTAGAATAAATACTCTTTGTCAGATAAAGGTGGGTTTCGACAAATGGACTGGACAACAATACTCAAAGCACAGCAAACTGATTTTATTCAAAGACTGAAATCTGGTGATTTACTCCATTGTGAGGAGGAAGGCCAGCATAGTGAGTTGACGGTTATCTCTGGAGAGAGGTTAAAGCAATTACGGGATTTTTGCTGGGATATGGCTAATAAATTTAAGCAACAATCCGATGTTAAGAACATCTTTTTCAATAATATGAAGGGAAAGCTGGGTGAGGAAGTTATTAAAATCCGTTTAGGTGATTTTGTCACTGAGGTTGATTATGAAAAACGCATTGGTGGAGATGGAAAAATTGATTTTACTTTAACTTCTGATTCATCTATTGGTATTCAGGTTAAAACTCGTTATGGATATTTTGATAAAGTTCAATGGACAATTGATAGAGAAGAAATTGAAAAAAATGCTGTTTTAGTTTGTGTTTTATGTCAAGAGGAATTTAGTGAAATGGAAAAAGACTATCGTTTGATTATGGTTGGTTTTTTACCAACGAATATGATGAAATCAACTGGTGATAAAACTTTAGTTGGAATAGATGAATTACTTTATCCTGGTGGTTTGCGTGGTTATTTAGAGAATTTAAAATTATTTACATATTATGATTATCATAAATATATCTTATTAGGTGATGAATGTATTCATAATCAAGATTATCAAGGCGCGATTACTAATTATAGTCAAGCATTGCAGATAAATCCTAAAAATGCTCAAATATATTTTAAACGAGCGGAAATTCATCATCACCTGGGAAACTTCCAGAATGCTATAAATGATTATAGTCAAGCAATATACATTAATCCTAAAGACGCTTACTCTTACAATAACAGAGGAATTATTTACGAAAAATTTGGTTATATAGACTATGCTATTAATGATTATGAGAAAGCACTAAAAATTAATCCTAAAGAAGCTGTAGTCTATTTGAATTTAGCAATTACTTACTATAACCTAGATGTAGATTGCAATTATTACAATTATATTATAAATAGAGATGAACTAATCATCAATTATTTGAATCAAGCGTTAAATATTAATCCTAACTTATATAAAGCATACTATGTTAGAGGAAAATTTCGTTTTCAAATAGGAGATGTAGCAGGTGCATTTGAGGATTTTAATATTGTATTAAAATTTGATCCTGACTATGCCTTAAATATTTATACATATCTTGCAGAAGTATACTACTATCGGGGAAATTACTATAGCGAAATAGGAAATAAAAAAAACGGACTTGAAAATTTGAATTTGGCAGCTAATCTATATAAAAAAATAAATAATGAATTTAGTTATAAACGTACTATTGACTATATCGAATATGTTGAATCAAAATATGTTGAATATAATTTTGATGATAATGATGTTGAGCTAAAATCAGCAGTAGGTATGCATTATACCCGTCTTCGTGACTTACTCGCAGCAGGGAAATGGAAAGAGGCTGATGAAGAAACAACGCGAGTTATGTTAGCAGTTGCAAAAAGGGAGCAGCTAGGCTCGCTAGATTTTAACAGCATTAATAATTTCCCATGTGAAGACCTCCATACGATTGATAAATTGTGGGTAAGATACAGTAATGAACGTTTTGGTTTTTCTATCCAAAAGCGTATTTATGAAAATGTGGGGGGAACAAAGAAACATAACAGCATAATTACGCAAGCTTTTGGCTATGCTGTGGGCTGGAAAACAGCAACAGAGTGGTTTTATTACGGCGATATTACTTTTGATATAAATGCACCAAAAGGTCATCTCCCAAGACAAATATTAGTAGAAGAATCTAATGGATTTTTAGTATGTTTTTTTCATATCTTCTCTCGCGTCGAGACTTGTAGACTTTTTCCAGCACAAGAAAAACAGCAGCAAAATATTCCCATATCTCAACCTGTAAACCAACAGGTACAATTAAAATCATCCTGTGGGATGGATTATAGTGAACTGCGTGACTTACTTAAAGCAGAAGAATGGAAAGAAGCAGATGAAGAAACATATAGGGTGATGTTAGCAGTTGCGAAACAGGAAAAGGAAGGTTGGTTAAGAGTAGAAGACATTGATAATTTCCCCTGTGTCGACCTCCGCACCATTGACCAGTTGTGGGTAAAATACAGTAATGGTAAGTTTGGTTTTTCTGTACAGAAACGAATTTATCAGGATTATGGTGGAACGAGAGAATATAACCGAGAAATCTGGGAGAAGTTCGGGGATAAGGTAGGATGGAGAAAAGGAGGTAAATGGTTGTATTACAATGATGTTACTTTTGATATAACAGCAAGAGAAGGACACCTTCCATATCGATCAGGGGTTAGTGATTTTAGGATTGGTTGGTTTGGGTTTGGTTGTGTCTCTTCTCTCGCATCGAGACTGGTAAAGTGTAATATTTAAAGATTACAGAAAATTATTAACTCAGAATCAGGATATCCAGGATTAAAGAATTTACAGGATTTTATTTTCTGATGAAAGCTGCCCCAATTCTGAGATAATTAATTAGATGAACGAGAAAATTACTCCCTTCCCACACAAAGATAACTGATATTTTTCTCTGTGTCCTCTGTGTCTCTGTAGTTCGTTTAAAAAAATTAGTAATCTAACAGTAATATCAAGAATAATTGAACGCAGATAAACACAGATAAAGATGGACAATCGAAAATCAAAACATGAAACTTTCAAACAACATCCTGTTAATCCTAAAATCCTGGACATCCTGATTCAGACAAATGCAAAATTGAGAAATACTGGAGAGAATCATGAAAATCACCTACGACGCAGAAGTTGATGTTTTAAGAATTATATTCAGCAATATACCAATTGAAGAAAGTGATGAAGAAAAACCAGGAATCATTTTAGATTATGACGACGCTGGAAATATTGTAGGAATTGAAATAATAGACGCTTCTAAACGTATATATAACCCATGTTTGTTTGAGTATTCTGTTAATAATTCGTAAGTTGAGTTGACATAAAAGCACCATTTGTATTAAATGAGAAGATTAACAACAGAAGTCGGGGATCTGAATTTTGTCAGAATCAGGATATCCAAGATTAAAGGATTTACAGGATTTTAGTTTGTGGTCAAAGATACCCGACTTCTAAACATAATTAATTGCGTGAATGAAAAGATTAATGGCTCTTGCGTCTCTTTTATGGAGAATTAATACTAAAGTGCCAGTTTAATAAACTACGTAATCGGAAATTACTAAAGTTACGAAAGCCATATCCAAGTCTTTTGATTAATTTGAGTTTATTATTAATTCCTTCAACAGTACCACTCGTAGTTCTGCCATCAAAATAACCTACGACTTCACCAAACCATCTAATCATTGTTCCTATACTTTTGGGAAAATACGAAAGTCCATTATGCATCCAATCTAATAAATTGATTATGCTTTCACCCCAAGACTTAGTAGATTCAAATATGTCTC
>NZ_LJOU01000213.1:0-1330 GCF_001672085.1 Anabaena sp. AL93
CCCTGCCCCCTACCCCCTCTTTTGTAATTTTTTGAGATTTTGATAAATTTCTGGCAAGCGGCTATAAATTGCTGATGCTCTGAGGTAGAGTTTGTGCGGTATGGCTGGACTACCTGAGACAATTTCTCCCGGTGCAACATCCTTGAGAATACCAGTTTGAGCGGAAGCCATTGCCCCATCTCCAATTTTAGCCTGATTGGCAATTCCCACTTGTCCAGCTAAAATTACTCGATTTCCAATCTTTACGCCTCCAGCCATGCCTGTTTGACCTGCTATGGCGCAACCAGAGCCTATTTGACTGCCATGCCCTATCTGCACTAAGTTATCAATTTTGGTGTTTTTACCAATTCTTGTTTCTCCGACTGCGGGACGGTCTATGGCTGTGTTACAACCTACTTCTACTCCATCTTCTAAAACGGTGTAACCCGATTGTTCCATTTTCAACCAACCTGTCCGAATAGGGACAAAGCCAAAGCCTTCTGCACCAATCACAGCACCGCTATGAATAACGCAATCTGCACCGATTTGGGTGCGTTCGTGGATGGTACAGTTAGCGTGTAGGGTGATGCGATCGCCTATTTTTACTTCTGGATAAATAACGACGTTAGGATGAATAATGGCATGATTGCCAATTTCTACATCATGAGAAATAACAACATGAGCGCCAATATACACATCATCACCAATTTTGGCACTGGGGTGAATCACGGCACTAGGATGAATTTCGGGAGTAGGACGGTAAGGTTGATAAAATAGGGCGATCGCTTTCGCAAATACCAGTCTGGGTTGAGTTGTTGATAACCAAGCTAGACCCTTTTCTCCGGCTTGATTCTGCAATTTTTCATCGGGGGGCAAAATTACAGCGCTCGCACCAGTAGAATTGAGCAATGCGGAAAATTTAGCTCCTTCTACATAGCTGAGAGTCCCAGATATTGCTTCATCTATGGCTGCAACTCCAGTAATTTCTAAATCAATGTTAGGGCTACTTTCGGTAATATAATCACCAAGTTGATTGAGAATTTCACTAAATTTCATACTGATTTACAAAAGAAGGGAATAGGCAAGAGGCAAGAGGCAAGAGGCAAGAGGCAAGAGGCAAGAGGCTAGAGGCAAGAGGAAAGAGGCTATAGTTTTTAGTTTTGCGTATATCACTTATCGCTAATTGGCAAGAGGTTATCGCAATAAACAATTTGCGAATGGTTTTGAGCATGAGGTGAATGCCTATTTGGTATTTGCGAAAGCGATCGCCCTATTTTATCAACCTTACCGTCCTACTCCCGAAATTCATCCTAGTGCCGTGATTCACCCCAGTGCCAAAATTGGTGATGAT